>JBEPYD010000174.1:0-8039 GCA_041641575.1 Bacteroidales bacterium | reverse complement strand
TCAGACCTCAGATACAGCTTGTGTTCCTTTATGCGTAGCTCCATAGAACACCTGGCACAATATCCTTTTTCGTATAATGCTTTAGCTTTGAAATTGACCAGGTTGGTTACAACGTATCGCACATTGAACCCCATTTCTGTTACTTCAACCTTTACAATCACTTTTTGTGGTGTTTCCCAACTTCCGGCTTGGTACATAAAAGAATGGTAACGTTTTATCGGCTTGCCATATCGCTGGAATTCATTCTTGACACTTTTAATAGTGGTTGCTGCCAGCTCGTTAAGCTTTTTGTTGCCTGAAAGGCCAGTAATAAACCCTATATTGTTCTGTTTTTCAGACCAAGACATAAAGTCTTTTGAAGTAAAATGGCTATCGCCCCTTACTATTATCATTGTCCCTGGCCATTGTTTGCGTAGGTGTGCAATAAGCTTTTGCAGAAACTTGGCAATATTGTTTTGTTTATCGCGTCTACCTGGTTTTAGTATTGTAGTGACAAGTTTACCGGAGAGGCCTTCATAAATGTGCAGTGGCATGTAACAGTGCTCACCATAAAAATGGTTATAGAAGTTAAGTTCTTGCTGTCCGTATGTATTATTGTTGGTATCGTCACAGTCAAGGACAATGACTTTTGGGGCTTGGCTATACGAACCAATAAAAGAATCAACTAATGCTTTTCCAATTTGATACAATTCCTTTTTTCCAACTGTATTTTCAAGGCGGCTCATAGTAGGCTGTGACGCTAACTCACCACCGCTCTGGGGCAAACGTCCCACACAAGTTTTTAATATCAAGTCTTCGCGCATATCATTACTGTCGTTACAATCCTCATATCCTGCAGCTATCTGATAAACACGTTGGGCAATCATCTCTTTTATGGTGTGATGTACATACCGCTGATCACGGCCATCTGGAATACAGCCGCTTATACTGTCAAATATCCCCAGCTGGTTAGCGACTTCGCGTACCAATAACAAACCGCCGTCACTGCTTATACGATCTCCACTATAGGTTAATTCAACTTTTTTATCTTCTACCGGAAATAGGTTTAGAATTTGTGTGTCGTTCTCAAAATTATTTTTTATCATTGTTCAAAAGGGGTTTTTGTTGTCAACACCCTAAAAATACTGATATTTCGGCTATTTTTAGGGAACAAAATCCCTTTTTTTATGAATAATTCAGGCTAGTTCGTCATTCAACTTTTATGTTTTTTTCTTTTATAATTCCATTGTCTTGATTGATAACCCGTATGTCAATTTTATTAATGTCACTTTTCTTGTATCCAACAATAGCAATCAAATTTCCATTATGAGTTTTGCGAGTGTTCAAACTGTACGGTTCATGCGAATACTGGTTTCCAGATTCTATACCTAGTAGTTCTCCCGCCCCGGATACTTCAATCTTAATTTCTTGATCGTTGTCAGGAACAGTAGTATTGTCTTTATCTTTTAATTCAATAAAAACTATTACCGCATCATCAAAGTTTTTAGTTATTGTATTTTTACTTGTTGTTACTTCTAAGTCAACAGGTTCAGATGCAGTTTGTAAAATATGTTCACCTACTTTCTGATTGTTTCTATATCCAATAGCCTTTAGCTCGCCCGGCTTATATTGAACTTTAAACAAGGCGTAATATTTATCAGCATCAACTGGTTTTCGTTCAATTAATTGATTGTCCTGATATAGCTCTATATAATCGCAATTTGAATAGACGTAAACATCAGAAAGATAACCTTTTTTCCATTTCCAGTTCCAATGGGATGCTACATTTCGGGGATGCCAATTCGTTTTGTCTTTGTTTTCATAATTTTCAACTGCAATATGCACCACCGGCTCTTCGGTCCAATATGCTTTCCTCAAGTAATATTCTGGTCTTTTGTGTTCTGCAAGGTCAATAATTCCAGCATCCCAACCTCTTTTAGGCCACTTTCTGGCTTCACCTAAATAATCATACCCTGACCAAACAAATTCTCCGATAACATAAGGTTTGTCGCGAACTGCCAGCCAATAATAAGTATCATGAAAGGTTTCTGTTCCTAAAAACAACCTTGCCGGATACTTTTCCTTTTCCGGTTCGTACATTTTTTCATGTGTAAATCTTCCAACATAATTATAGCCAGCAATATCAAGCACATCCAAAAAACCGGTTTGGTTAGCATCTGCAACAAAATCACATCCGGCTGTTACGAGTCTTGTACTGTCTAAGGAATGACAAATATCTATGAGGTATTTAGCCGTTTTCACGCCATCCTTCTTTCTTTGGTCTGGAATTTCATTACCTATACTGTACATAATTATACATGGGTGATTTCTGTCGCGAAGGATCATGTTGGTCAGATCGGTTTTTGCCCACTGATCAAAATATTTATGATAACCATAAGCTACTTTTCCAAAATTATCCTCAGTTTTTCCCCATTGGTTGCCATAGCGCCATTCATCGAAAGCTTCATCCATCACATAAAACCCCATTTCATCACAAAGGTCATAAAATTCAGGTGCAAACGGATGGTGACTTGGGCGAATAGCATTGCATCCCATTTCTTTCAAAGTACGCAACCTGTGTCTCCAAATTTCGATTGGAACCGCTACTCCCAAACATCCTGCATCCTGATGCAGACAAACCCCTTTGAGCTTTTCCGGTTTACCATTGATAAGCAGTCCGTTTTCAAGATTGTAGTCTACACTGCGAATACCTATATTCATACTATAATCATCAACCAATTCTTCTTCTAAATATAGTCTTACCTGAAGATTATATAAATAAGGGTTTTCAGCAGACCAGAGATTTGGATTGTTTACAGTCATTTTTTGATGCACATCAGTTTTTGAGAAATCCTGTAACTGATGGTTTGAAGTTTCTTCTTTAATTTTATTACCTGATTTATCACGCAAGGTGCTAACTATTTTAATATCCTTTTTTATACGGGTGTTGGCTTGTGGATTTTTACGCCACCATTGAAAATCAGTTTCCGGATATGCATCTGTCCGTACAACATATTTTAAATGAACGTCTGATGATTGGCCTGAAACATTCTGAAATGTTACAAATGTTTCTTCTTCTACAATATGTGTATTATTAACCGTAATCAGCCATACATTTCTGTAAATACCTGAGCCTGTGTACCAACGTGACGAAGGCTGTAAAGAATTGTCAACCCTCACAGCAATTGTATTTGCTCCATTGTAATGGACGTAAGGTGTTAAATCATATTGAAATGTTGAGTAGCCATAAGGATAAAGACCAAGGTAGTGACCATTTATCCATACTTCACTATTCATATAAACCCCATCGAAACGAATGAATACTTTATCATCTTTTCGAGCAGTATCCAGAGAGAAAGTTTTTTTATACCAGGCTGTACCACAAGGTAAAAATCCACCGCCGGCACCAGAAGGAGCATCTTTATCAAAATCCCCTTTTATTGACCAGTCATGGGGCAATCTTACATCTTCCCATGCTTGATTTGTGTTTATAATATCTGTATAAGCGGGATAATCGGTTTTAAAAAATTTCCAATTCTCATTGAAGTTTATTTTTTCACGTGGCTTATTTTCTTGAGTATTTCCTGTATTATGTAAAATAATTAGTAGAAAAATTAAAAATGTTTTTTGAATCATAGTTCTATATTATTTAAGTTGTTATCAAAATTAGAGCTAACGTTCCGGCGTAGCCACTGGGATTTCCAAGCAGTATGTTTTTTGAGTGCACGATGTTTCTATTACCTGTCATCTTATCTTAAGAATTCATAAGCCCTTATGGTGGCTACGCCATGTTAGGCTTTCGTGCATTATTTTTTCAGTATTTCAATCAATTCTTTATTTATATACAAAGTCTCTCTTCCAACTTTTTGAGATTCAACTATTCCAATATCTTCAAGTTCTTTTAAATATCTGGAAGCTGCTTTTCGTTCAACGCCTAATTTATTTACTACATATTCAATTTTTGAATATGGTTGCTCAAAAAGCAATTCAACAAGTTCTTTTCTATAGACTTTTGGTGCCTTTTCTTGAACTTTAATTATTGTAGAATCAAGTTGGTCTTTAATATTGGTAATTCTTGTAATTGTATTTTTTGAAGTGCTTTCAACTGCTTTAAGCATAAATATTATCCATTCTTCCCATTTCCCTGTCCGATTAGTCTGGTTTAACAGTCGATAATATTCTGGTTTATTTGCAATTATATAGGAACTTAAATATAAAATTGGGACATCAATTAATTCGTTAAGTATTAAATACAAGATATTCAAAATCCGACCAGTCCTGCCATTTCCGTCATAAAATGGGTGTATGCTCTCAAACTGATAATGTAATATTGCCAGGTTTATCAATGGGGATAAATCATCTTGCTCGTTATAGTAGTTAATAAAATTTGTCAGTAAGTCAAGTATTTCAGCTTTGTCTTGAGGTGGAGTATAAACTATTTCACCTGTCGCATCATTTTTTAATACAGTTCCAGGAGTGCTTCTAATCCCAGCAGTATTGTCAATCAATTCTTGCTGAATACCAACAATGTCATTTACTCTTAAGAATCCTTGACTTTTAGCAATGTCATATCCATGAAATATTGCTTTACGATAATTTACAACTTCCTTTGTCTCTCGTGAGATATGAGTTTTATTAACAGTCAATGCTTTGTAGAGCTCATCTTGTGTTGTGATAATATTTTCAATTTCGGAACTGTCTTTTGCTTCCTGTAAAACTATTGCATTAATCAGCATTGCTTGATTAGGAATTGTCATTGCAATACCTTTCAATTCAGCTAATGCAGCAGTGGACTTGTTCGTTTGTCTAAGAATTTCAATGGTCTCCACCTTTTCTCTCAGAGGTGGAAGTTTTTCAAATTGATAATGTGGTGCATTTTGTCCCATATTCTTTTTATTTGTCCCAAAAATACAAATTATGGTACAATTATCAATTTTTGCACAGTCTTTTATTGCATGAAGCCTAACGGTCGGTGGTATGAAAAGTTGCCGGTTGCGGGTGGTTCCCTATCAAGGTACAAGCAAGTTAAATCGGGCTACAACCCCTTATTTTACTGCTATTTCGGCTATTATTTTTATACATTGTTGAACTTAACCTCACTGGCGTTCGGTGGTTGACAAGCCACCGAAAACCAGTATATTTGAGGTTTAATCATTAAATATTTGTATTATGACAAATTTAAAAAAAGATTTGAACAAGAAGCTGTTCTTCGCAATTTAAGTGAAAGAACGCGCAAAAGTTACTGGTGGCACATTGCCGATTATGGTAGCTATTGTCACAAAGACCCTGAAAACACAAGCACAGATGAGCTTAGGGCATACTTCCAAACCATGCTTACCGACGGCAACCACAAGCCAGGCAGTGTAAAAATGGGTTAATACGCCCTTCGGTTTCTTAGCAAAGGCTAAGCCCAACATGAATTAAAATCCAATTGAGCGCGCATTTCCAGGGCAATTGCCCTAAAAAAAAGGCAGTGAGTACGATTACTTACTGCCTTTTTTTATAGCTCAACTGTGTCTTAATTCCTAAAATGTTGGGTGTAGTTAATTGTACGTAATCGTCCTTTTCTTTCTTCGTTCTCCATCCGTATCTGTCACTATTTCATCACTAAAGGTATAGTCTGGTGTTAAAAATTTAGGCATATAAATCCCAAATAAAATAAAAATCGCTCCTAAAACAGCAGAGCCAACTATTAGTGTAAAAGGATTTAATCCATTCCCAAAATATCCATATAAAGTCAAAGCTAATCCAGAAATCATTATTATGCCACCAAAAATTGAAATCCAATAATAATGTTTAGTCTGATTAGTAGCAACTAAATATGTTAATACACCGAACCAAATTAAACCCCAATAATTTAAAGTCACGGCATTAGCAAGGTCAATAATAATCAATAAAATAAGAAACAAAAGATTATAAATCCTATATTTTTTAAGCTTTACTTTTTCTGGTACAAACCGAATAATATTTGCAATATCTTTATGTACACGAAAGTCTTTATATTTAGCCGAAATTTCATCATAAATTTCTTCTTTAGTCTTACCTGCATTTAAACTGTTTTTAACTTCATCTTTTATTTTCTTCTTATCAATCGTCATATGACATTAAATTATTAAATAATCACTTTTCATCGGTAGTCGTTTTTTTAACTACCCCCAATCGCGTAGAGCAAGATACGAAAATAATTTGGTTCTCCACCCTCTCACACCATCTTCGTAAGCCAGTATACGGCGGTTCACTATACATTGCAATATCTTACGTAAATGTTAGCCGTTGGAAAGAAACCGCTCGTTTATAATCGCTCGTTTGTTAAAGTGGTCTGAAGAATTGGGCTTGCACGATCCCGTTAACAGCGGGACAAGCTGTAACAGTCTCTCATTTTCCTTAAAAAAAAGCTGCAAAAATAAAAGACCATGACTAAAATAAACCCATTGAACCAACTACAGGTAAAATAAAAAAAACAGGGATTTAGAAACTTGTGTGTGCCGGCATTGTTTAGTTCAACACAGCCTCTAATGCACAGCGTATGCAAGCAACGCTTTATTAGAGGCTAATTGTTGTAGCCAGTTATCTGTTCTTCTCTCCAAGTTTTTCAATTTTCTGTAACCATTTTTCACGGAACGTATCCTTAGAAAGTCTAATCGGTCCAATTGAAGTAATTTTTACTGATTTTACTCCAATAAAATTCATGGTGAGTTTTTTCATTGCAGTATGGCTCGGACTTCCATTAAACCATTTATAGTACCAGGATGGTTGGTCTAATGTGCAAATTATTCTTGAAGTCTTACCCGTAAAATACTTGTCCCACCACAAAGAGCCTTCTCTTTTCTTGAAAGCAAATCCGGGTAACAATACTCTGTCTAAAAATCCTTTCATTATGGCAGGAACAGAACCCCACCAAACTGGATAAACCCATACTATATGGCCTGCCCATTTCAAAGTTTCTTGTGCTTCTAATAAATCGGGTTCAAGTTCAGTGCGTTTTCTGTAGCCAAACTGAAGATTTGGGTTGAATTTCAGGTTTCTGATTACTATCTCCCGAATTTCGGCACCTGATTTTTCAGCACCACTTTTATACGCTTGGGCTATTGCAAAGTTATAGCTCTCTTCATCTGGATGTCCGTTAATTATTACGATTTTATTTGTCATTATTTTCCAATTTTCTGAGACCAATTATTAACAAAATCCCAATTGGCATTAATAATATCCATTGAGGGGCAAAAACAGAATAATAAACACTTGAAACAATGAATGGAAGCCCAATCAATATATAAAGGACGGCAATGGGTTTTAATTGCTGTAGGTTCGAGTTTCTGACTTCAATAAATCCTGCCCTTAAAAACAAGTATGAGGTGAATAACAGCAAAATAGTAACGATATGCCAAACACCTATCCATTCTGCTCTTTGCTGTACATTAAGGCTGGTGTTAATTAAAGGATTTACCAAATCCATTTGCCCTGCTACTAAATGTACCAGTGCTGTAATCAAGTTTACAATTCCTGCTATTTTAATATATATTTTTTTCACTTTCTTCTTTTAATTGTTCGAGCCAATATACCATATCATCAGCCAATTTTTCGTTCATTTTCTTCTTCATCAGGTTGATAATCCAACCTTCCATACTTTCTTCCACCCTTACCTTTGTGCCATTTTCAGTTGGTTCTAAATACCAATTGTGAATGGCACTTACACCAAACGCTTTTCCCTGCCAGCCAAGCACTTTACCAGGTACAAAAGTATGGATTTCCGATTTGATTTTACTTCCATTGGTTTTCCAAGTAAAACTACTTCCAACATCTAATTTAACTTGTAACTTAGGATTTTTTATCCTGTCGTTCCATTCATCCCAACGTTGAATATTGGTGAGTACTTGCCATACTTTTTCTGGTGTAGCATGGATTATAATCTCTTTTGTTTGCACTACGGCTGCTGCTTGATTGATTGTCATTTGTGATTGATTTTGTGCCATGACATTAGTTGTCAAGGCGATTAGAAAAATTAGAATGATACTCTGCTTCATTTTTATTGAATTTTGTTAATGCAAAGTTCAGCATTCTAT
>JBEPYD010000173.1:0-8076 GCA_041641575.1 Bacteroidales bacterium | reverse complement strand
AAACTGGAATGGCAGCACGGAAGGTTACAAAACCGCACCTATTCGCTGGGACGGCCGAGATCTGGGTGGTAACAAACTACCCGCAGGCCTCTACATTTATAAGGTAAACCTGAAAAACAACATTGGCCACAGCACACAAAAATCAGGAAAGATGATGATTATCAGATAACTTATAATGGATGTTTCGTCTGCCAAATATTAATTGTTATATTTGTGCCTCAAAAAAAGTCCCTTACATATTAAAGCTGTAATTTTATCGTTATATACACTATAGTATTCTGTAAACAAAAAATTTCATGAAGAAGTCGTTCGCGTTGTTGACAATTACCCTGTTTATTTTTTCCACCGGGGTATTTGCCCAAATTACCAGCAGAGAACTGGCAGGCCAGATGAATACCATCCAAACTGCGGTTCCATTCTTAACCATTGCTCCCGATTCCAGAGCCGGTGCTATGGGTGATGTAGGCGTTGCTACAAGTCCGGATTTAAACAGTATGCACTGGAACCCGGCCAAATATGCCTTTCTTGAAAACGACATGGGTGTTTCCATTTCATATTCACCCTGGCTGCGTAACCTGGTAAATGACATTAACCTGGCATACCTTACCGGCTTCTATCGCCTCGATGACCAACAGGTTATAGCTGGTGCTCTCCGCTATTTTTCTCTTGGTGAAATTATCTTTACAGATTTTCAGGGAGAATATGCCGGACAGCATACCCCAAATGAATTTGCCATCTCCGCCGCTTATTCCCGTATTTTCTCAGAACGTTTTAGTGGTGCATTAGCCTTCCGGTTTATTCGTTCAGACCTTACCGGTGGTACGGTTACCACAGGTGGTGGTGAAACAAGAGCCGGAACATCATTTGCCGTTGATGTTTCTTCCTACTATACCCAACCTGTGACCCTTTCCGATAAAGATGGTGATTTATCATTCGGGATAAACATCTCAAACATTGGTGATAAAATTTCTTACACCGAAAATCAGGAAGAAGATTTTATTCCAATAAATTTACGCCTGGGAACAGCCTTAAAAATAGACCTGGATGCATATAATTCCATGACTTTCGCCCTGGATCTTAATAAATTACTGGTTCCAACAACCCCTTATTTTGGAGATAACGACACTATACTACGGGGATTAAACTCAGATGTTGGTGTGGTACAGGGGATATTCCAGTCTTTTTATGATGCTCCCGGAGGCTTTCAGGAGGAAATAAACGAAATTATGTACAGCCTGGGTATGGAATACTGGTACCGCGAGCAGTTTGCAATCCGTGCCGGATATTTCCATGAGCACCAGAACAAGGGTAACCGCAAATACGCAACACTTGGTATTGGCTTAAAGCTGAACGTATTTGGTATTGATTTTTCTTACCTTGTGCCCACTGCCGGAAGAACAAACCCGCTGGCAAATACCATGCGATTTACGCTTAATTTTGATTTAGGAAATACGAATTAGCATATTTTATCTTCAATAATTAACTTTTTAAACAGGCTTCAGTATCTTTGAAGCCTTTTTTTATGGGTTAAAATCAAATATACTGCAATGGATATACGTATTGGACTAGGGTATGACGTGCATGCCCTTAGGGAAAATGAAACACTGGTGCTCGGTGGTGTTTCTATACCGCACTCAAAAGGCACCGTTGCCCATTCTGATGGTGATGTACTCCTTCATGCCCTTTGTGATGCCCTGCTTGGGGCAGCCGCTCTTGGCGATATTGGCACCCATTTTCCTGACACTGACCCAAAATATAAGGAAATAGACAGCAGGGCATTATTAAGAAAAACAGTAGATTTACTCAAAACGAAAGGATACGAAGTTGGCAATATTGACAGTACCATCGCCATGCAGGTACCTAAACTCAAACCCTATATTCATCAAATGCGCGAGATTATTGCAAGCGATATGAATTTGTCAGTAAATGATGTATCTGTTAAAGCCACCACAACAGAGGAACTTGGTTTTGAAGGCCGGGAGGAAGGAATATCGGCCCAATGTGTTGTGCTGATAAAGAAAATATAATTATCTTAGTAAAGCGAAAAATAAACTAACTGAAAAAATTACATTTTATGGGAAAAACAGTGGTATTGGGAGCCAGTCCTAACAAGCTGCGCTTTTCAAACCGGGCAGTAAAAAGTTTACAGCGCCATAATTTTGAAGTTGTACCAATTGGAATAAGAGAGGGAACCATAGCCAATATTGAGATTGTAAAAGGCAAACCACCACTGGACCATGTGCATACGGTAGCATTATATTTAAATCCGGAAAATCAGAAAGAATATTACAAGTACATTCTTGATTTAAGTCCCCGCAGAATAATTTTCAATCCGGGCACTGTCAATCCTGAGTTAATGCAACTGGCCAGGGAAAACAACATACAGCCTGTAATAGATTGTGCGCTTATAATGTTAAACTCTCAACGTTATTAATGAAGGAAATTGCCACCTCTGACGAATTAGCCACTGTTATTGCTTCAACACCTGCATGCCTGGTGTATTTCTCCACAGATACCTGCAGTGTATGCAAGGTTCTAAGGCCCAAAGTATTGTCAATGGTGAGCCAGCATTACCCTGAGATACTCCCTTCATATATAAATATAGAAAAGGTTCCTGATGGTGCTGCTGTCCGGTCGGTTTTTTCGGTGCCTACCCTTATTGTCTTTTTTGAAGGGAAAGAAACCATCCGCAAAAGCCGCAACTTTGGTCTGGAAGAACTAAGACAGGAATTGGAAAAACCTTATAGATTATATTTCAGTTAGCATACTTTTAGCAGTTTAGCAATTTAAAAGCACTAATTCTAGAGGCTTGTATCATGATTTTCAAAGGACATAAAAACAGGAGTCCCTTCATGAAGCAGTGTGTTCGTATAGATAATTCGAATTCAAAGCCTGTCCTGCAAATCATGCAGGAGCGTTAGAGAAATATAAACCGCAGAATCCGCCTCAGGCGGATTGAAGATTTAGTTTCGAGCAATAAAACAGAACTTGGACTCTAATTAGAGTCTGTCTATAAACTTGGGTGTTTGTTCATATATGTGCGAGAACAAGGCGTGCAAAAAATATAAACCGCAGTATACTAAGGTATATGAGGATTTATATTTTTTGCAACAACGCAGTTATCGTGCATTTATGGACAAACACTAATTACACCTAATTCTGGTATACCGGTAAAAAGAAACTAAACCGGGTAACTTTATGTGGTTCGCTATACACCTCCACAGGCATTTCATGCAAATCCAGAATTTTCTTAACAATGGCAAGTCCTAAACCTGTACCTTCGATACCGGATTTTTCTTTATCAACTTTATAGAATCGGTCAAATATGGTGGTAATATCTTTTTCCGGGATGCCCTCGCCGGAGTTTTCTATATTTACTTCAATGTTTCCGTTATTTCTTTTCACACCCAGACGTATCCAACCCTGCTCGGGTGTGTATTTGATGGCATTGTCCACCAGGTTTTGGATTACTCTGTCTATCATAGATATATCGGCATATACCATAGGCAGGGCACGGTCAATATCTGCTTGTAAATCGATATTTCGGTTTTTTGCAGGAAGGGTATATTTTAAGCTTGCATCCTGTAAAAGTTCATTGATTAGGAATGGTTCTTTCTCAAGCTTAATTTGTCCGGTTTCGAGCTTTGAGAGATCAAATAAGTCACTGACAAGCCTTTTCAGCCGGTCGCTGCTTTTCAAAATAATTTCATAATATTTCTTACGATCTTCTGAGGTTAGCTCAGCATCTTTAAGGTGCAACGTTTCAATGTAGCCATGCATCACAGCCAAAGGGTTTCTTAGATCATGTGAAACATTAGCAATTAATTCCCTGCGAAGGGAATCTACTTCCTTAAGTTCATCAATGTTGCGCAGGATGGTATCAGCCATGCTATTAAAAGTGCGGGATAGCAATGCCATTTCACCTCTGGTATTCTTTTCAGGGATACGCTCGTGCAAATCGCCTTCTTCAAACTTTTTCACCGAACGAATGATTACCCGAAGGTTGCGGGTAAGCACAAATATCAAACCCAGGCCAATTAAAAATGCTGCAATTAAGGTAATGATAAATGAGCGGGTGCTTACCCTTAACCAGTAACTTCCAAGCAGTGTATTGGCCACATTTTCAAACTTTTCACTGGCCAGCACCATATATACATATCCCTGCAATTGATTGTTCTCTCTCACTTCCGTGGCGGAAAAAATAGTTTTTTGTCCGGGATTTCGGGGATCGTCGCCCAAAACATAATGCTCCCCGTTGTTAAGCAGAAATTCTTTTACCGGCTCCAGGGATACGCTGTTCAGTTTCACCTTTTTCTTCAACACCACGTAAGAGAGTATCTCACCTTCAGGATTTAGCAGGTAAACTTCCAAACGTGGATTTACTGCCATCATGGAGTGCATGAGTTTATCAAGGGCATCTTTATTTATTTCTCCACCAACAAATGGCTGCACCTCCAGCAGCATTTCACTTGCCACATGGGCATTCAGGCGCTGCGTGGTTTCCTGAAAATATCGGTTGGCGGCAAAAGTGGTGATAATAATGTAAGCCAGTGCCAATAATAGTAACATAAGAAGAAAGGCTGACGAGAGTCGCCAGATTAAACTGTGTCGTAATGTAATTTTATCCATATTTATATTTCATCATTAAAGCGATAGCCAATGCCCCAGGTAGTGAGAATGAATTTGGGATTGTTGATATCAGGTTCAATTTTAGACCTAAGCCGGTTAATATGTGAATTCACGGTATGTTCATATCCATTGAATTCGTATCCCCAGATAAGGCTGAGTAACTGATCGCGGTTGTAGCTTTTACCCGGATGCGTGGCAAGTAAGGCCAAAAGGTCGAATTCCTTTGGGGTCAGATCAATGCGTTTTCCTTCCATACTTACTTTCCGCTTTTCCTGATCAATTTCCAGTGCATCCAAAACCAGAAGGTTTTTTTTCTCTCCCGATTTTCTATTCACTTCCTGGCGGCGCAAAATGGCTTTTACCCTGGCGATAAACTCATTTACCCCAAAAGGCTTGGTAAGGTAGTCATCGGCCCCTGATTCCAGCCCCAATACCTTGTCGAACTCTTCTGACCTGGCAGTAAGCATCAAAATGGGTGTAAAGACTTCCAGGGCTCTCAGCTTTTGACATATGGTGATGCCATCCAGCTTTGGCAACATCACATCAAGTATAATTAAATCATATTTCCCTTCAAATGCTGCATCAAATCCTGAAGAACCGTCATGCTTCACAGTAATCTGACATTGCAAATCATTTAAATGAATAGAGAGCAAATTGGTGAGATCTTTGTCATCTTCAACTATAAGTACCTGGTTCATAAAACATATTTTTTGTGAAAATACAATTTAAATATCACAAAAGTATCACGTATAAAATATATACCTTCCTAACAAATAGCAGAATACTCTTTAAGAAGTATAAAGCCAAATAAATGTTGATTTCATCTTTATAAATAAATCTCATAAAAGTTAATGAAAGAAAGTTAAGAATGAATTCAACTAACCTGTAAAATGAATTATTTTCAGTAGAGCTCTGAAATAATTAATGCATTAAATAAGGCTATTCACCTCAAGCCATTTCTCGAATAGATCCAGCCAGTTATTACAATTGCAAGCCGGGGTTCCGGCTCCAAAACCATGTCCTCCTTCCTGGTAAATGTGCAATTCAGCGGGAACATGAAGCTTTTGTAAAAAGTTGAATAAATCTATTGCCGCATTTGATAAAAAATCATTTGCAGCAACTGTAATAAAAGTTGGAGGTATTTGTGCAATTTTCTCATCTTTCTCAGGAAATTGTACTGCAGGATATGTTTTCGTTAATTCCCCATTCTGCCGCCATTAAACGTGCATAATGTATGGATCTTTGAGCATCTTGCAAAGCGGCAAATTGATTGTAGTGTCTGTAATTAAGAACAATGGCAGCAATCCCTCTGGAATTGAATTCCATAGCAATATCATATCCTTCTTTACCAATCACAACTACATTATATCCTCCCCCCGGACAAATAATAACTGCTGCGCCGGTATTTATATCTTCCGGAGGCAGGAAAACCTGTAATGTAGGTTCTGTAACAAATATGGAGAGCTCTTTCCCGGAGGCGGAATCAATCCGCCATTGGTGATTATAACCTTCCCAGGGCCAGTTTTCAGGATTGCTTCCGGGAGCACCATCAGGCCATAGCAATATTTCATTCTGATGCCGATAATCCTGCGCAGCCAGGTCCATAAAACCGCAAAAAACAAGGAGTATTTTGTCGTCATCGGATTATGAGTGAATAAAATTATAACAGACATCCAGCAACTTTTGCTGCGCATCATATACTTTCATTTTCGCTTCAGGATAAGCATACCATTCTCCCCTGTCAATCTCTGGGATTTCAATTTTTTTACCAGATTTTGGTGGCCATTCTAACAAAAAGGTATTACTGGTGATCGGCTTGTCATCAGGCCAATCTCCTTCAAAAGCCCAGGCATAAATTGTTTTTCCGCTTTTCTGCTTTACGGTACCAAGGTTATGGTAAGGTCCGTGTGGTTTAATTCCGGTTTCTTCCTTAAATTCCCGCTCAGCTACTTTCAGGAAATCATCTTCCCCTTCCTCTGGCTCCCCTTTTGGCAAAGACCATACACCAAAATCTTTATTCTTAAAAAATGGACCTCCCGGATGTACAAGAAAGAATTCAATTTCCTCGTTTCTATTTCTATACATTAATAATCCACAGCTTTGTTTTCCCATATCAGATTTTACAAGGTGAATAAATTGCAAGATATTATTTTTTATATTGCTAAAGCTCATCTGCATTAAAATTCACTTGTTTCAAAAAATAGAAACCTGATACGAACATTACTACCTGTTTCTTTTAATTATATGATCAGTCGTTACCTATTGCGGCATAAATCTCCTGGGGTCTTCTTTCTCTTTCCTCCTTTTAATCCGTTCTGCCAGCGCTTCAGCTTCCTTTATTTTTAATTCCTCAGCTGCAGCAATTTCTTTTCTTTTAGTTCCCGGAGATTTAAACCGGGGCAAAGCAGTATTATTAAATGATTTCTTTTTAAATTTTTCAAATAAAACAATACCGAGGAAAGCAATTGCCGATAACAAAGCGATTGTGACAGAATTTTGCAAAAGGATAATAATTCCGCCGATGGAAAAAATAATACCCCAATACTGCATGGGTATCCAAAACAGTGTATGATTATTTTTTATTTTAAGCTTTTGTCCGGACGCTTCATCAATAACGATCCGTTCATTTTTTGTATTCCATAGAATACCCAGATACCAACTAAAAACTGCTGTTAGAAACAATGCGGTAACAAATGCATAGTCACTTGCATCCTCTGGAAATAAGTAAATTGCAGGAAATAAAATTCCAATTAAAACGATTACAGATAAAAAACCTCTGCCTGACCAAATAATCATAAGGTATTAATTTTAGTTGTTGCCTACTTCTGTTTAACGTCTTGTTTCAGCTTGTTTAGACCTCTTTATATACTCAATTCAGAAAAAAATGTTAGGCATTTTAAAGAAATTGCTTTTAAAACCTCCATTTTTTAAAAGCATGGAATGATTATTCATTGCATTATTGAATGTTTTCTTTGTCAATAAATCGAATACATCCGCGCAAGCTATTTATTCAATGGAAACAAAAATTGAAATAGCTCTAAAATTTCATATAGAGATTTAAACATCCCAAGAAATTTGTATCTATGTTTTTAAAAGAACATAGATCTTATTTAATGCGAATTGTCTTCAATGATAAACACAATTTTGCGGTTTAGATGTTGTAAAATTTATCTGTAAGAATAAAACTGAAAAATTTTCCTTTTACCGGGCATTTACCTCTTCAAGCGCCTCAAGCATAGCCATTACATTTTCAATAGGGGTATTGGCCTGTATATTATGCACCGTATTGAATACAAAACCACCCTGGCCTGCCAAAATGCTGCAATTTTGAATAACCTGTTTTTTTACCTCCGCGGGTGTACCGAAAGGCAATACCTGTTGGGTATCAATTCCACCGCCCCAAAAAGTTAGGTGATTTCCATACTTTGCTTTTAACAATTTCAGATC
>JBEPYD010000172.1:0-8171 GCA_041641575.1 Bacteroidales bacterium | reverse complement strand
GGAAAATAAGTTTCGCGATTTTTTACTTCAGGAAACTTCTACATTTGGTATTCGGGAATACCCGGTGCAAAAAACAATGCTGAACAGGGAGGAAAGAACGTTTGATACCTCACTTGGAAAAATCAGGGTAAAAATGGGTATTCTTGAAGATGAGATAATCAAATATAAGCCTGAATTTGAGAATGTAAAAGAACTGGCAAAGATTCACAATCTTTCTATGAACCGTGTATATCAGATTTTGACGCAGGAACTGGAGAATTTAAGCATTAGAAAATGAGTAATTCAAATTATAAAGCATTAATTGGTTATTTGAAGGAGAAACAAAATATAGCCATTGCATTTTCCGGAGGTGTAGACAGTACATTTCTACTAGCCGCTGCAAAAGAAGCTCTTGGTGATAAAGTACTGGCTATTACTGTAAAAACAGATTATATTCCGGAATTTGAAATTGAAGATGCCAAAGCATTTGTAAGCTCCATGAATATTAGCCATAAAATCATTAATCTACCTGTTCCCAAAGAAGTGATTCAAAATCCGCCGGACCGCTGTTACCTTTGCAAAACGAAAATATTCACTGCCATTAAAGAAGTTGCCACTGCAGAAGGAATCTCATTCATTGCTGACGGATCAAACAAAGATGATTTAAAGGATTACCGACCCGGGATGAAAGCCCTCCGTGAATTGAATGTTATCAGCCCGCTACTGGAATGTGGAATAACCAAAGAAGAAATCAGACAATATTCACAGGATTTAGGCCTTCCTACATGGGATAAACCTGCACTGGCATGTCTGCTCACCCGAATTCCATATAATACCACCGTGGATATTGAAACATTAAAACGCATAGAACATGCTGAAAACTACATCCGGTCCGAAGGGCTTGCGCACGTCCGTGTACGCGATCATGGAAATATAGCACGAATTGAAACTTCGCTGGATGAGATGAGACGATTGCTGCTTACAGGAATTCATGATAAAATTGTTCGTAATCTGAAAAACATTGGTTACGAATTCATCACACTTGACCTTGAAGGTTACCGCACCGGAAGTTTCAATGAAAAGTTAAACGCAATAAAACAGTAGCGTAATATTTTACACCATTAATTGTTTGTTTTCATTCTCCTTTTCTTAGTGCCTGCAGCACGCTATAAAAGCTGAAAAATATTATATTTGCAGGCTCATTCAGAGATATCTGCATAATACATCAGCAGGCACAGAAGGCCTGAAAAACTTTTTTATACATGAGCATTGAAAAAACAATTGAGAAAGAGGTAAAATCATTCATTGAGAAAGAATTTGGACAGACACCTGCAGATACCCAGGTACAGTTGCAAAAGACCCGTAAAGAATTTAAAGGTGACGTTACCCTGGTAGTATTTCCACTGGTTAAACTTATCAGAAAATCTCCCGAGCAAGCGGCTGATATTATTGGGTTGCACCTCAAAGAGAAAACAGCAGAAGTTACCGGCTATAATGTGGTGAAAGGATTTTTAAACCTTGAAATCTCTCCCAATTACTGGCGACAGGTGCTGAACATTCTATATGGTGAAAAAGATGCAGTAGTTGCACCTGCCGCAGATGAAATGGCAACCATGATTGAATATTCTTCCCCCAATACAAACAAACCCCTGCATCTCGGACATATCCGGAACAATTTGTTAGGCCATAGTGTGGCTAAAATTTTGCAGGCAGCCGGGAACAAAGTAATTAAAGTAAACCTGGTAAACGACAGGGGCATCCATATCTGTAAATCAATGCTTGCATGGGAAAAATGGGGCCAGGGGGAAACACCCGAATCATCAGGACTTAAAGGAGATCACCTGGTAGGGAAATATTATGTAAAATTTGACCAGGAATATAAAAAACAAATAAAAGAACGCACAGAAAAGGGCGTACCTGCAAAAGAAGCAGAAAAACAAGCCCCACTCATTCTGGAAGCGCAGGAGATGCTGAGAAAATGGGAAGCAGGCGACGCGGAAGTAAATGCTTTATGGCAAAAAATGAATGCCTGGGTATACGCCGGGTTTGAGGAAACCTATGAAAAAATGGGTGTGGGCTTTGATAAGATTTACTACGAATCGGAGACCTATAAACTGGGGAAAAGTAAGGTACTGGAAGGCATTGAAAATAAAGTGCTTTTTAGAAAAGAAGATGGTTCTGTATGGGCCGACCTGAAAGAGGAAGGTCTGGATCAGAAATTGTTGTTGCGCGCTGATGGCACTTCCGTATACATGACTCAGGATATTGGCACAGCCATTCAACGTTTTGAGCAATACCCGGTAAAAGAGCTGATTTATGTTGTTGGCAATGAGCAAAACTACCATTTTCAGGTGCTTTCCATTATTATGAAGAAACTGGGATATGACTTTGCCGATAATCTTCACCATCTTTCATACGGAATGGTAGAATTGCCTGAAGGCAAAATGAAATCAAGGGAAGGAACCGTAGTGGATGCTGATGATTTAATTGAAGAAATGATTTCTACTGCCCGTGAAATGTCTGAAGAAATGGGTAAGTTGGATGAATTTGAACAAATGGAGAAAGAAAATATTCACCGTATCCTGGGACTGGGCGCGTTAAAATACTTTATTTTAAAAGTAGATCCGCGTAAGAACATGACATTCGACCCAAAAGAATCCATAGATTTCAATGGAAATACAGGCCCTTTTATTCAGTACACAACAACCCGGCTTAAATCCGTGATGCGGAAAGCTGAGGAAAAGAACATTGAAATACCTGCTGAAATACCCGAAGCAGTGGTCCCTAATGAAAAGGAAATTGGAGTGGTTAAGCTGTTAAAAGATTATCGCACCATAATTGCGGAAGCAGCATCAGAACGCTCACCTGCTTTAATTGCCAACTATATTTATGAACTGGCCAGGGAGTTCAACCAGTTTTACCACGATTATTCCATTTTGCATGAAGAAAGTGAGGAAATACGACAATTCCGGCTGGTACTTTCCAAAGAAACACTAAAAACATTAACCCATGGGCTCGACCTTTTGGGAATTGAAACACCCGAAAGAATGTAAAATGTCTTTATGTTACCATTTTCTGATACTGGTGAACGATGATTAAAAATACACCTTTTAAATATACCGGCTTATTTGAAAATCAATAAGTTTTTGGAATTTTTACTTTCGTTGATGCATGAAAATTAAAGCCATAAACAGATGTAAAAGAGGGATTGAATTATTATCTTTGCGTTCCAATTTTTAAAGTAGCAAAAAATCATGTTTGAAAATTTAAGCGACAGGTTAGAGAAATCATTTAAGATATTAAAAGGCCAGGGGGTAATTACAGAGATAAATGTTGCTGAGACCCTTAAAGAAGTAAGACGCTCATTGCTTGATGCTGACGTTAATTTCAAAATAGCTAAAAGTTTCACCGATACTGTAAAAGAAAAAGCACTTGGAGCCAACGTGCTGACAGCTGTTAAGCCCGGCGAAATGATGGTGAAGATTGTGCACGATGAACTGGTGCAACTGATGGGATCCAACATGGTTGATGTGGATATCCAGGCTGAACCTGCCATTGTTTTAATAGCAGGATTGCAGGGTTCAGGTAAAACAACTTTTACGGGTAAGCTGGCCAATCATCTCAAAAACAAACGGGGCAAAAATCCACTGCTTATTGCAGGTGACGTATACCGACCGGCAGCCATTGACCAGTTAAAAATTCTGGCAGAACAAATAGGTGTTAAAGTGTACACCGAAGAAGGCAACCAGGATCCTGTAAAACTTGCCAAAGATGGAATCAGGCATGCAAAAGAATTCGGACACAACCTGGTAATCATTGATACCGCGGGACGTCTGGCTGTTGATGAGCAGATGATGAAGGAAATCTCAGCCGTCAAAAAAGCTGTTAATCCGCATGAAATCCTTTTTGTGGTTGACTCCATGACCGGACAGGATGCCGTAAATACTGCAAAAGAATTTAACGACCGCCTGAATTTTGATGGTGTTGTACTTACCAAACTCGATGGTGATACACGCGGGGGTGCCGCCCTCTCTATCCGGAGTGTGGTAGACAAGCCCATTAAATTTGTGAGTGCAGGCGAAAAAATGGATGCACTTGATGTATTCCACCCCAGCCGAATGGCCGACAGGATACTGGGCATGGGCGACATTGTTTCACTGGTAGAAAAAGCGCAGGAAAATTACGATGCGGATGAAGCAAGAAAGCTGCAGAAAAAAATTGCCAAAAACCAGTTTAACTTTGACGACTTCCTCAAGCAAATTCAGCAAATAAAGAAAATGGGGAACTTCAAAGACCTGGCAAGCATGATTCCAGGTGTGGGCAAAGCCATTCGTAACCTTGATATGGATGATGACGCATTCAAGGGCATTGAAGCCATTATTCATTCCATGACACCTGCGGAACGTAACGAACCAAACATCATCAACGGCAGCCGGCGGAAACGTATTGCCAGTGGAAGTGGCACCACCATTCAGGAAGTAAACCAACTCATCAAGCAATTTGATGAAACACGCAAGATGATGAAAAAATTCAGCGGAGGCAAAAATCTCGGCAACCTGATGAATAGTATGCAGGGAAGCATGGGTGGCATGAAAGGATTTAAATAAAAGGATAAAATAAATGCAATTAATAGACGGTAAAAAGATAAGCAAGGAGATAAAGGCTGAAATAAAAGCCGAAACAGAAAAACTAATCGCCTCCGGCGGCAAAAAACCACACCTGGCCGCTGTGCTTGTGGGGCACGATGGCGGCAGCGAAACCTACGTTTCCTATAAGATTAAAGATTGTGAAGAGGTGGGATTTACCTCCTCTCTTATCCGGTATGAAGATGATGTTACAGAAAAAGAGCTGCTTGAAAAAGTAGCAGCGCTGAATAATGATGCGGAAATAGATGGCTTCATTGTTCAACTTCCCCTGCCGAAACACATTGATGAGCAAAAAGTAATTGAAGCCATATCGCCAGATAAAGATGTTGATGGATTTCACCCACAGAATGTTGGTAGAATGGTGATAGGCCTGCAGGGATTTTTATCGGCCACTCCTTTTGGAATTATTGAGTTATTGAAAAGATATAATATTGAAACATCCGGTAAGCATTGCGTCATAATCGGCCGCAGCAACATTGTAGGCAGGCCTGCCAGTATTTTAATGTCGCAAAAAGCCATGAATGCCACCGTAACAGTAGCACACAGCCGCACCAAAAACCTGAAGGAATTATGCGCATCTGCAGATATTTTAATCCCGGCACTTGGCAATCCGGAATTTGTTACTGCTGATATGGTGAAGGAAGGAGCCGTGGTAATTGATGTTGGAACAACAAGGGTTAAATCTGATAAAACAAAATCGGGATTTAAACTTAAGGGAGATGTTAAATTCGATGAAGTGGCAGAGAAATGTTCTTACATTACGCCTGTTCCGGGAGGTGTTGGTCCTATGACCCGGGTATCACTGTTGCAAAACACATTGCTGGCTGTAAAAAACAGAAAACGATAAGAAAACCTTTTTTTATGTTGATTGTTTCCATTTAAATTCTTTTATAACTTTTAATGTTAAAAAAATAACAATTCTTTTTTTTGGTAATTTGAAAGATATTATATTTGAAATCGTTTTAGATAAAATTGATAATTTGTATCCAAATTTATCATATACAAATCGTTAGAACAAAAAAGCAGAACGGTAACCAATATATACATGAACCATCATAATGATTTTTAAAATAAAAGGTAATGCAAAGTAAACTTGAGGAACTAACCCGTAAAATTTACCAGGAAGGTGTTGAAAAAAGTAACGAGGAAGCAGAGCAAATTATAAAAAAAGCCAAAGAAGAGGCATCTCAGATCCTCGAGAATGCAAATAAAGATGCAAAAGAAATAAAAGAGAACGCAGAAAAAAATGCAGCTGAAACGTTAAAAAACGGGGAGGCAGAACTAAAAAATGCCTTCAATAAAGCAAAAAACGATTTAAAAAGAGAAATCACAGAGTTGATATCCAATTCAATTATAAATGAGCCTTTAAATAAGTCATTTGAGGATACCGCTTTTGTGAAAGAGCTGATTGATGATGCCATAAAAAACTGGGAAAGTGAAGACACCCCGGAATTGGTGGTAATTCTTCCTGCAGCGAAAAAAAAGGAGTTTGAAAAATACATTAAAACAAAATCAAACGGTATCCTTTCAGAAGGAGTAAAACTGAACTACCATGATGAATTACGAAATGGATTTCAAATAGGCCCGGCCGATGGAAGCTATAAACTTAGCTTTACCGAAGAGGATTTTGATGTTTTTCTCAAAGAATTTATCCGCCCCAAATTAAAAGAAATTTTATTTGAAAAAGAAGGATAAACCTCTGTTATGGCCCAACATTATTACTATTTAATCTCCGGTTTACCTGACCTTTTTCTTCGCGAAGAAGGCATCAGCCCATCCCGTTATGAATTCAGGGAACAACTGAAAAATCACATTTCCAAAAAGGATTATGCACTTGTTGAACTTTTCTTTTTACCCATTGACAACAAGAATCTTTATTCTTTAATTTCAGAAGCAGATAAACCTTTTATTGAAGGAGGAATTTACGAAGAAGAACTAATAAAAAATAGTATCAAATCACCCGATGACGATCCGGATTATGGCTTTTCTCAAGCTTTGCCGGAATATATGATCAGGTATATAAAAGCCTACCAGGAAAACAAACCCATTTTCGAAAAGCTCTCATGGGAGAATCAATTGGTTGCTCTTTATTACGAGAAAGTAATGCAAGCCCCGAATAAATTTGTGCGTGAATATTTTGAGTTTGAAATGAACCTGAACAATATTCTTACCTCTTATATTACTCAAAATCACAACCTCTCTCCAGAAGAACACATCATTGGTGACAATGATTTTGCTAATGCCTTGCGCAGGAAAAAACCCGGGGAACTCATTCGTGAATTCGATTTCGAATATTTTGATGATATCTTAAAAATACTGGAAAAAGATAATTTAAAGGACCGTGAGTTTAAGTTGGATCAGCTTAGATGGCAATTTATTAATGAGCATACTTTTTTCACCTATTTTACCATTGAGAAAATACTGGGTTTTCTTATAAAACTTGAAGTTCTTGAACGCTGGAGCAAACTCGACAAAGAAAGAGGCGAAAAAATATTCCGCCAGCTAATTGAAGAAATGAAATCCAGTTTTGAATTTCCACAAGAATTCGATACAATAAAGAAACACTAAAATATATGACAGCAACAGGAAAAGTAACCGGAATTATTGCAAACCTCGTCATTGTGTGGGTTGATGAGCCCGTTTCACAAAATGAAATATGCTTTATCAAAATGCAGAAAACGCGGTTGATGGCTGAGGTGATAAAAATAATCGGGAAAAATGCTTTTGTGCAGGTTTTTGAAAGCACACGGGGATTAAAGCCCAACGCCGAGGTGGAGTTCATGGGCCATATGCTTGAAGTTACACTAGGCCCCGGAATACTATCAAAAAACTATGATGGTCTGCAAAACGACCTTGAAAAAATGGATGGCGTTTTCCTGAACAGAGGTGAATACACCAATCCGCTTGACGACGACAAAGAATGGGAATTTAAACCCATTGCAAAACCTGGTGACGAAGTACAGGCTGGTGATTGGCTTGGTGAAGTGAAAGAAAACTGGATGCCCCATAAAATTATGGTTCCTTTTACCTTTAAAGGCACCTATAAAGTAAAGTCTGTTGCTGAAGAGGGATCTTACGTGGTTAATGATACCATTGCAGTGGTAACAGATAAAGAAGGGAAAGAAATTGCGCTTACCATGGTGCAAAAATGGCCGGTAAAAAAGCCACTTCAGCTTTACCGCGAAAAGCCACGGCCATTTAAATTGCTTGAGACCGGCGTACGGGTAATTGATACCATGAACCCCATACCGGAAGGTGGCACAGGATTTATTCCCGGACCCTTTGGTAGTGGAAAAACTGTATTGCAACACGCGCTTTCCAAGCAAGCAGAAGCCGACCTTGTGATAATGGCTGCCTGTGGCGAGCGTGCAAATGAAGTTGTAGAAGTTTTTAAAGAATTTCCGGAACTTGAAGATCCGCGTACCGGAAGAAAGCTAATGGAAAGAACGACCATTATTGCCAACACCTCAAACATGCCGGTGGCTGCCCGTGAGGCTTCGGTTTACACCGCCATGGCCATTGCTGAATACTACCGCAACATGGGAT
>JBEPYD010000171.1:0-8184 GCA_041641575.1 Bacteroidales bacterium | reverse complement strand
GCAGCAATAACAGAAGGTATTTCAGCAAATTTATAGAATTTTCGGTCAACAATGATGTCTCTGTGGCTCAAAATACGGTCTTCGCCAAAATCAATTACTACACCGGCATCTTTGTTTTCCTGCTGTTTATTTTCAAAATATTCTGTAAGGTATTTTTTATAAGAAAATTGTTCATCGCCGGAATGCCCACTTACCAATATAACGATGCACTTTTTTTTACCGTCTTTTAAAAAGCGTTTTTCCAGCAGGAATGCAAGGTCTATGGCCAGTTCAATTTTTTTCCTGGGCACTACGCGGGTATGCTGCAAGAGAAAAACTGCGTCCTCTTGTTTGTATCCAAGCTTATTCAGCCTTGCTGTTACACCAGTATCCTTTAAAAAGGAATTATTATAATTATCCTGCTTTGGAAATACAGGATTATCCGCCTCCCAGTCCTGTTTCTCCCAGTCCCAGGGTATGTCGCTGGTATTGGGAACCACGGTGGTACGATTTTCCATAAAAGCATGTAGCAAATCAGGATTATTTTCGCTGAACTGCCTTTTGGCAAGTTCTACCTGTAATTTATTGATGAAAGCAATTCCATCCACGTAAGTGCCGGGTAAATATTTCAGGTACTTTTTAATTACATTGTTAGGGTTTTTAAATAAATCCCTTTCAAAATAAGAATCGTGCCACCATACCAGCACCTTTGGCCAGATAACGCCCCTGGCCCGTTGTTCTTCAATATAATACCCCAGGCCAACAGCAGTGATAAAATTATACGGGTGTGAGGTGTTGTGAGCAATGAAAAGGTCTATCTTATTTCTGGAGATAAAATCACTAATTACCTCCTTTGCATAAAGTGCTTCCTTGTGAATATAATCATCAAGGTTTTTTGGCGGGGCCGAAGAGAAGTTTTTAAGTATGGTTTTATGTACCTCATTTTTATGCCAGAATATTTCATTTGTTTCGGCATTGAAGCGGGGCGAGGTGTGCGCGGCAAGGAAAAATATATTTCCCAGATTGATGCCCATATTGTTCACCATAGCATTAACCGTCTGATCAATTACAATGGAAACGCCATCATTTTTACCAATAAGAGAATGTTGAATGCCGATGTTCAGGTGTTTTATATTCATATCTTTCAGGACTTTTTAGGTAGCGATAAAATATCCAGCAATTGGATAAGGTCTGTGATGATAAAATCCGGCCGGGTCACCTGCACCTCAGGTTTTGACTGATGAAGTCTGAGTGAACGTTTGTCTCCGGCAAAAAGTGCAGTTTTTATACCTGCATTGTTGGCCGCCCATACATCTTTATGCATATCATTTCCCACAAAAAGTATTTCTTCTGCAGCAGCATTATATTTTTGTTCAGAAACTTCAAGAATACGATGAAACATTTTCGGATCGGGCTTGGCAATACTTTTTATATAGGAAAACACTGTAAGTTCAGGATCAAATCCGGAAATTTCTTCCCCCATTACCAGTTCACCTGTGATAAAAAAATTCATGATGACCGGGGTATAAAACTGGGCATTGGAAACTATCCCCAAAGGAATATCAGCTTCTGATAATCCATCCAGGGTTTCTTTCATATGGGGCATTGGATAAACCTGATTACTAAGGAGTTCAAATGCCATTGCTATTTCTACGATATTTTCTTTCAGGGCTTTTTGCAAATGTTCAGAACAATCAACACCTGAAATTACATTATGCCAGATATTCAGGATATCCACCTCCGGCCACTGCACGCCTTCTGTTTTCCTGGTTTTATGTTCATCCTTAATGTTCTGAACCATACGTTGCATCAGTTCTTCAAATTGAAGCTCATGTGCACATGATTTCCAGAGCTTTTCCTCAACACCGGCATATGCAAGTGCTTTCTTAAAATTTTCCACCGTAACAGACATGCGGTCAATATCGCCGGAATCAGAAATTAATAAGGTACCATAAATATCAAATACCACCACCTTTATATCTTTTGACGGCACTATTACCGGGCTAATTCCGGTTTCCTGTGCGTAAAGCGGCGTAAGGTTATTGAGTAAGTTTTGAATATGCAACATGTAATTTGTAACCGTATTTTTCTAATGAATAATTATCAAAAATAGCTTTTTTATTCTGATCTATAACAGTTTTACCAAGTTTATGCGCATTATTGAAAAAAATACTATTCAATTCTATAATGGATTTTAAATAATTATTATCTTTTAGTGCTTTTTTAATCACAGCTTCCTTATCTTCAGTTGAAATATCAGCAAAATCTCTCTTTTCTCCATTAACATATACCAATAAACCATTATAAAGGGCATCAAGTTTAATTCCTGTTGCAAAAAAATCATCTGTTACCGAGGGTAAATTTCTGCCTGCTACAGGGGTATCAAAAAGCCATGGCTCAAGATACACCATACCAAACCCTTCCAGCACACTGGTTGTAAAGCATATATCGGCTGCATGCATAAGCTTTGGAAAATTTGTTTTTACTCCTGCTTCAAATATTAACGGCATATTTTCTTTCTCGCAAAAGACTTTCCAGCTCTTATACTGTGGCAGTTCTTTGGGGTTTTTAGGGGGTTGTGTTACCACAAATACATACGCTTCTGCAAACAAAACAGATAAAAGAATATATTCTCCTAAATTCTTGCGTGTAATTCCCCTTACGGGATACACGGCCAGCTTCTTCTGTACAGGCAAATTGAGGTTTTGAAAAACTTCCTTCCGGAACTGATCTTTCGTAGATTGGCTTACCGGTTCTGGCGGTTTTACCGGGTTTGGCAACAATGAAATCTTGTGGGGCGAAATGTTTGAGTTGATTATTCTCTCCTTATCATGCGTGGTTAATACACCAAAATGATAATTTGAAAAATCAGGATACAATACCTCCGCCAGGGGCATCCTGAACACATCGCATATCATGCTACGCATAAACTTCATGTTCACCGGACGATCCTCTGCAAAATCATGAACGTGGTTAAATATCTTAAAGCCTTCCCCGGCTAGCTGATAAACAGCCCGACTGAGAAGAGGATTTTTTCCCAAATTCAGATTATGAAAATGCAGGACATCATGTTTAGTAAAACGCTGGTGCAATTGCGACAGGATTTCTTCATAGCATGAAAGAATATCCAGCTTTTCATCAGTAAGATAATTGATAACAGGCAATTCTTCCATACCTACCTTTGACATAAGCTCTGCAGGGGCATGGGTATTGTCTCCGGTGAGCAAAACAATGTCTGTGTATCCGTTATGGATTAAGGCTTCCACCTGCGATTGTATAACCGATGTTACACCGCCGGGGTGCAGGTGATGATGTATGATAAAAATTCGCATGATGCCAGGATATTCATATTAAAACTTCCGGTAAAACTACGAATAATCCTGGCAAATTTTTATTCGGGCAAGACGTATACTGCTGCGCGGCAAAAAACTGAGTTGTTGTGAAGATAATCTGCTTTATGGTTACCCAGGATTATATCAGAGCCAATATAAGCAGAGAGATATCAGGAAGGGATGGTGGCTTTCTGAATGAGTACACCCCCTTTCAAATCTCCGCTATCTTTTGTACCTTCCGACGTTTATTTGAGAATGATGCCTAAAGTAAGAATTTTAAAGATAGCTTTCTTTGTAAGCCTCGCGATAGCCGCAACATCTTTTGCATTGATATATAATTCTCTCAACCTTAACTATCAATGGAAAGAAAAAGAAAACATCCTGCTGGAAGGCTGGATAGGTGCTCCAACACTTGAAAAACTTGCACTTCACCTGCAGCAAAACTCGGTGGATAGCATCTTGCTCCTTGGCTGGGAATATAACCTGGAAGACAATAATCTGGAAGAAATAAAGGAAGGAGATAATTCCAAAACCATTAAACTGATTGCCAATAGTTCCCTGGTTATAAAACCAGATAAAGTTGATATTCAGGATACAATTTCGGAAATAGAGATTTTATTAAAGGGAGACTCGGCTACAAGCTATTTTGCGCATTACAGCATTTTTATCAATCAAAAATTAGCAGAATCAGGATTTGCGAAACACAAAGTGAGAAGGCTGTATAAACTAAATGGAGTAGACTTAGAGACAATCACAATTACCTTTGACAATGACACCCGTACAGCAAATGCCGACAGAAACCTGGAAATTATTTCTGTAAACCATAATGGAGAGGTATTAACTCCTGCAAATGCTAACCTATATATTCATCGTTCCAATTTCCATAAAGTGGGGCAGTATGCTTCTAATGCAGCATTTGTTAAGCAATATTGTCATGATTTGGGCCTGGATACCTCAACATTTAAAACTTCCGTAATAGAATTACAGGAGAATGGAAAAACAATAGCACTTGCAAGGCATTTTAGTTCTTTACTCATCCATAATAAGAACCTGCAAAAACACGCTTTCTATATCTTTGGAGAGAGCAATCACGCTTTACGCAGCCTTATTGCCTTTCGCAGGGCCTCTCAAAACCCTAAAAACATAGGTGTTTATGTTCATCCTTCAAATGATAACCTAAAAAGTGATGAAAACATTCTTTATAAAATAGAAGAAGTACTGAACATTATTTACCTACTTTTATTTTTTCATGTATAACGAAATAGAGGCAGCAATGCCATATTAAAACAAATGTCGATGGATGAAAACAAGAAAATTGCAATAATTTTTGATTTTGACGATACCCTGGCTCCCGATTCTACCTCCGCATTCCTTGAATGGTATGGAATAGATGCGGCGGATTTTTGGGAGAAAGAAGTTAATCCGTTATTAATCAAAGGGTGGGATCCGATACCTGCTTTTCTTTATGGGTTGATTCAAAAAAGTGATGGGGCAGAAACTGGTAGAGGGATTACAAGGGAAAAGTTTCAGGCATTTGGTAATCTATTGGAAGTTTTTCAGGGTGTACCTGAATTGCTTCAGAAGTTAAAAAGCATTGGAGAGGAGAACAAAGCTCAGGTAGAATTTTTTATTATCAGCAGCGGAATAGAAGAAATTATCAAAAGTACTTCCATAGCGCCGTTATTCAAAGAAATATGGGCATCGGCATTTCATTTTACCAATGATGGCACTATCGATTTCCCCAGGAAAGTGGTAAGTTTTACTGATAAAACAAGATACCTGTTCCAGATAAACAAGGGCATATTCGGTGAAAAGAGTTTTCAGAATCCCTACCTGGTAAACCAGCGGATACAGTCTGAGGATGTATATATTCCCCTTGAAAATTTTATATACGTGGGTGATGGGTATACGGATATCCCTTGTTTCTCTATAGTAAAGCGTTACAAGGGAATGCCCATTGGTGTATATGAGAAAAAAAACAAGAAAAAATTTCAAAGTGCCTGGCGGTTTGTAAAAGATGAACGGGTTTCCACCCTTGTTTCAGCCGATTACAGCGCTGACTCTGACCTCTCCAACACACTTGAAATGGCCTTGCTGAATATTTGTCGCAGATAGCTTTTTAAACCGCTATCCTCTCAAAAAGTTAGATTAAGGTCTTTTAAATAGGCATATTAAACTAATGTACTTTTGTGTTTTACACCAATTTTACGATTAACTATTTCATATGTTATCTGTTAATTAAGGAGTATTGCAGGTGTCAGTAATCAGAATAATTGCCGATATTTGCAGTTATTTTTAGTTAAACAACAAGAAATCTTATCCACATGCCTCAGAAGAAAGTTTTTATAAACAGAGAGTTAAGCTGGTTATCCTTTAACGAACGTGTGCTGCAGGAAGCTGCTGATCCGAATGTGCCCCTTGTGGAAAGGCTTCGGTTTTTGGGAATTTTTTCAAATAACCGCGATGAATTTTTCAAAGTACGCGTGGCAAGTTTAAAGCGCATGATTGCTTTGGGAACGAAATCGAAAAGGCTGGCTGGTGATAACCCAAAAAAATTACTGGATAAGATTAATGAAATTGTAAAAAGTCAGCAAAAAAAATTTGAGGAAACATACCTGGATGTACGCAGGCAGATGGAACGGGAAAACCTGCATATGATTAATGAAACCCAGTTGAATGATGAGCAATCCCGTTTTGTAAAGAACTATTTTCATGAAAATGTGCTGCCGGTAATTTCCCCCATCATGCTGCACAATGTGGAAGCTTTCCCTTATCTTAAAGACAAATCGATTTACCTGGCAGTAAAGCTTACCAGCAAGAATACAGAAGTGGATACAGAATATGCCCTAATTGAAATTCCTACAGAAGAACTATCACGGTTCATTCTCCTTCCCAGAGACGGTGACAACAAGTATATGATCATTCTGGATGATATTATTCGCTATAACCTGCAAGATGTATTCTCCATTTTCAAATTTGATAAATTCGAGGCTTTCACGATTAAAATGACCCGCGACGCTGAACTGGATATTGATAATGATCTTTCTAAAAGTTTTATTGAAAAGATATCAAAAAGTGTGGAAGGAAGAAAGCAGGGACAACCGGTACGTTTTGTCTACGATGAATTCATACCGCAGGATATGCTGAGATATATCACCAATCAACTTGAACTTGACAAAGAAGACAATCTTATTGCCGGCAGCCGGTATCATAATTTTAAAGATTTTATTGGATTTCCGAATATAGGTGATGCCCACCTGGTGCACGAACCTCTCCCACCCCTTGGGCATGAAAGAATAAAACCCCAGGAAAGTATCCTTGAAAAAATAGAAGAGAAAGATATCCTGTTACATGTACCTTATCATAAGTTTTCAAATTTTGTGAATATTCTTCGTGAAGCTGCCATTGATCCACAGGTAGAATCTATTCATATTACCCTTTACCGTGTTGGAAGGAAAAGCCGGGTAATCAATGCATTAATTAATGCCTTGCGTAACGGAAAAAAAGTGGTGGTTGTAATTGAACTTCAGGCGCGCTTCGATGAAGATTCAAACATTTACTGGTCTCGTATACTTGAAGAAGAAGGCGCAACCATTCTTTTCGGAGTAAAAGGACTTAAAGTGCATGCCAAACTTTGCCTTATCAATAAAAAACTTCCCAATAATACTTTGATGCGCTATGCCGTAGTGAGCACCGGTAACTTTCACGAAGGAAATGCCAAAGTTTATACTGATGTGCTGTTACTTACTGCCGACCGGCGTATTACAATTGAAGTGCAAAAGGTTTTCAATTTCTTCGACTATACTTATAAGCATTATACTTACAAGCACCTGCTTGTATCTCCCCTTCACATGCGTAAACGAATATATACCCTTATTGAAAATGAAATGCGCAATGCCAAAGCCGGTAAAGAAGCATGGATATGGGTTAAAATCAACAACATAGTTGATAATGATATGGCACGCAAACTGTATGAGGCGAATAACGCCGGCGTGAAGATAAAAATGATAGTAAGAGGGATTTGTTCCGTAGTGCCGGGCATTGAGGGCACAAGTGAAAATATGGAAGCTATAAGCATTGTAGACAGGTTTTTAGAACACTCCAGGGTGTTTGTTTTTTGCAACGGCGGTGATGAGCTTTATTACCTCAGTAGCGCCGACTGGATGACGCGCAACTTAGATCATCGACTGGAGGTAGCATGTCCCATTTATGATAAGGATATTCAAAAAGAAATAAAAGAGCTGCTTGAAATCCAATTCAGAGACAATGTTAAAGCACGAATTGTAAGTGAAACGCAAACCAACATGTATGTTTCCAGCAATAGCCCTGAACAGGTGCGCAGCCAGATCGCAATCTATGATTATTATAAGAGCAGAAGTCTGTCCTGAATAATTCCTTATAAATAATCCAAAATACGCTGGCCATTTCTTTACTATAGCAGTTTACCGATGATATATATCATTTTTTTATCCCAAATATATTTTACGCGTTAAAAAAATTCGTGCTATTTATTGATTTTCAAGACAATAACATTATAATTCCAGATATACTGGTTTGAAGATGTCTTGTGTTAACTATTTTCCTGCAATTTTACTCAAACTTTAATTATGAGGTGTCGTAATAAGAAAATAGTAAATAAAAATATGTTAAAATTTAATTTGTATAAAACTATTTTTAAAATATATAAATTATTATTTCAAGCATCTCCTCAGAAAAGAGATTATCATTAAATAACTTAAATCAAAAATCATGTTAAGGAAATTAAAAATTGCCCACAGATTAATCGCACTCATCTCAATGCTCATACTTTTTTCTTTTGTCCTGGTATTGATATTTGTAAACGAATCAAATAAAATCAAGGAGTTTAGCGTAA
>JBEPYD010000170.1:0-8217 GCA_041641575.1 Bacteroidales bacterium | reverse complement strand
AAAATAAAGATGACTAAAAAAATAACGCTGACAAAGAATAACGCTGACTGAAATGCAACGCTGACTAAAACTATGTGGAATAAAGGGCACGTGTAATGACAACGGCAGAGAACAATGTGTATATTCAATGGCGAGTTTTGGGAGTTGAAACCAAAAATTTAGGATTTATTTTCTAACTTTACGATTGAATAAATAAGGTTCGTGCTTTTTTGGTCGCCACTGAAATATACACGGAACGTTGGCGGTAATTGAAAAAAAAAACGACCGTGCTTTACCGAAAAACAGTAAATGAATATTAAAACCTACATAAAACAACCTTACCCTTTTTATTATGAGGAATTAAAAAAAGTGCTTTTCATTCTTTGTTGTCTTGCAATAGTTAGTTTTCTATTTACTTATTTATTTGAGCCATTTATTGTAAATGTTGCCGAACACAAAATAAATAGTCTTTGGATTGTTGTTTTGCATTCGGTAATTCCAATACCAATAGCTTTCGTTTATGTTTATTTTCTAAAAAAATCCATTAAAAAAATTGAAAACTGGACTTTAGGTAAGGAGTTTTTGCATTTGGCAGTAATACTGTTTCTAATAGGTCTTGCTAGTTTCCTTATTAGAGATTTTATTTACACTAATCCTGACAATTGGTCTTTTAGATACTTGTGGGAAGAAATTCGGAATACTTTTCTAGTTGGCAGTTTACTTTTGATAATCATTTTACCTCTCAATTTAGAACGGTTAATCTACAAACACTCAACCGTTTTAAAAAAATTACCAATTCAACAAAAAAGCACAAAGGAAGTAAATACAATTGCTCAAATTCAAACACCAATCGAAGAAGAAAAATTTGAGTTGGATATCCAAACTTTTCTTTTTGCTAAAGTTGACGGCAACTATCTCGAAATATTTTACAGTACCTCAAACGGATTTGACAATCACTTAAAAAGACTAACCTTAAAAGAATTTGACGACCAGCTAAGTTCTTTTGATTTCATTTTTAAAGTTCATCGCTCATACATTGTAAATCTTCGAGCAATTGAATCAATTTCGGGAAATGCCCAAGGATATGTCCTTAATTTGAAAGACTATACTCAAGGAACTATTCCTGTTTCTCGTTCAAGAATTCAAGAATTTAATCGAATTTATTCGACTAGAATTAAATAATAGCCTTGTATTTCGTCACTTTAGGTTGTCAACTATCACTTGACCAGAAATCACATTGATTTTGTTTATATAATTGCCAAAAAACAAGATTAGTGGATACTAAAACAAGAAGATACGATTTAGACTGGCTAAGAGTCATAGCTATTTTAGCAGTCTATTTTCATCATATAGGTATGCCTTTTAATGGCGATGGTTTTCATATTATGAATTCCGAATCCAGTAAAGTACTGGACGACATTATGGTATATTTTGAACAATTTAGACTACCCTTACTCTTTTTAATATCAGGTACTGGAACGGTACTCGCATTCTCTAAACGTAATTGGCAACAATTTTTTAAAGAAAGGACAGGTAGACTTATAATTCCTTTAATTTTTGGTGTTCTTTTTATTGTACCACCTCAAACATATTATCAATATATAAATGAATATAGTTCCTATTGGCAGATATATACAGACGGACGATTTGAAACAAATCATCTTTGGTTTATAGAAAATCTTTACGTTATTTCAATAGTCGCCATTCCATTGATACTTTTCCTTAAATCCAAAAAATCCCAGGGTTTTAGGAATTGGTTTGAAAAAATGACTTCATACAAAGTTGGTCTATTAACAGGAGGTTTACCAGTGATAATTTTAACCATTGTCCTCAAAAGATATTATCCAACAGGCTCTTCTTCTCTATCAAATTTATCTGAGACTTTTTTCTATACTTATTTTTTTATAGCAGGAATTCTGTTTGCTAGCTCTCAATTATTTTGGGACAACCTCAAAAAATTTAGAAGATTTCATTTAATCGTTTTTATAGTTAGTTCGTTTTTATTCTATTTTTACTATTTCGTTCCAAATAATATTGTAGAACCTCATTTAAGTATTCCTGTTCGGTGGGATATCTGGTATGGCTTATGCTGTTTATTGGGTTGGAGTTTTGTACTGGCGTTGTTGGGATATGCTCAAATTAACTTAAATAGACCTAGTCTGTCGCTAAAAAAGATGAATGAGGCTATTTACCCATTTTACATTTTGCACCAAACAGTTATTGTAGTTTTTGCCTATTATATCATTCAACTGGACTTAAACATTCCAATTAAGATGATATTACTTTTTATTAGCTCATTTATAGCAATCGTAATTATATATCGTTTTATGGTTTATCCTTTCAGAATCACAAGACTACTTTTTGGTATGAAAAACAAGCCAAAATTGAAATAGTCCAATCGCAAGAATACTACAAGGGGTTTTTGAATTTGTTTATCTCTTTTGGCTCATATATTACTCAATCTCTGATTTTAGAAAATGAGTTCTTATAGTAATTAACTCAAACCTTGTTTTCTGCAATTCATACTGCTTAAATAACAGTTGAGTAAGTTGTTTTTTAAAATAATAGATTTCAGAATTACTTTGGTGGCCTAAACTTATTTTAATTTTAAAACACGAAAAAATAAAAATGAATTACAATCAACTTTCAAATTATATCGGCATTTTAGGAGCGGTCTTATTTATAATTACAACAATCATAGGTGGTTATGTCTTTGAAGGTTATAGTCATATCTCTCAATACATTAGCGAATCTTATGCATCTGGAACTGAATATGGACATCTACTTAGATGGTATGGATATGTTCCAAGTGGTCTTTTAATAGGTGTATTTTGTTTTTTGAAAGCTAGATTGTTCAATGACTATAAATACACTTTTTTTGGATTTATTGGTTTTGGCATTTTTTACGGAATATTCACTTCCTTAGTAAGCGTTTTTCCTTGCGATTATGGCTGTAACAGAGATTATGCTGATTCTAGTGTTCCTCAAACACTTCATACGCTTTTGAGCGTTGTAACATACACAATGACACCGCTAAGCTTATATTTTATAGGTTTCGGGTTTAAAAAAATTGACAAGTTTAAAGCAATATCGAACAATTCGATTATTCTTAGTTTCATTGGATTCTTTTTTGGTATGATATTTCTTGGTAATGCCAATAGTCCAATAGCAGGAATACTACAAAGGGTTACTGAATTTGTCTATCTCTTTTGGCTTATATATTATTCTGTGTTCTTAATAAAGAAAGATATTGATGTCAATTTCACAACAATTAACCAATAATAACAATCAACCAAAAAACTACAAAAATGCAAAATATAGAATTTCATAAAGCAATGTCTCTTTCAAAGACACTAACTGTTCTTATTGGGTTTCCAATAATAGCGACATTAATATCTTTACTACTTTTAAATCGTGATTTAATTACTGATTTGGGTCTTGATTTTTTCAATACGTTTTGGGTAATAATAATCGGCTGGTACTTATTACAAATCCTTATTATTTCCAAAATTCTAAAGTCATCTGGTTGGCAATGGAGTGAAATCGGTTTAACGTTTAATAAGAAGAAAACTATTTATCTGATTTTAGGTTATTTAATTTTTGGTTTTGGTTTGCTTGCATTTATTGAGATAGCCCTATCAAACTCAATCATAGACACCGAAAAGTTAAAAGCTTTATCTTCTTTAACACCGAAAACAACGACATCAAGGGTCATATTTATATTTATGGGCTTGGTAGCGGGTTTAGCAGAGGAAATTGTTTATCGTGGATTTGCGATAAAAGCGTTGGTTAGCAATAAAATCAACAAATGGTTAGCAGTTTTAATAGCTTCAATTCCTTTTATCTTTCAGCACGGATTAAAATCAATAGACCAATTTTGGTGGTTCTTAATTACTGGTATTATTTTTGGAATTATTTATGTTTTCAGAAAAAACTTATATCTCAACATCATTATTCATTGGTTGGTAATATTGTCGGCTATGCTAGGAATATTTCAAGTTCTCGAATAATTGACAGCTTAAATTTCGTAATAAAAAATCATTTGATATTAAAAAATAACGATATGATAAAACATCAAATACTATTTATTTTGTTATTATTATTAACACTAAGTTGTAAGGAACAAAATGAAATCAAAAAACAAACAGAAACTAAAAAAGAAAATACTATGAATAACGATGAACCAAGAGTAACAGGAGTTGGAGGAATATTTTTTAAAACTGAAAACCCTGATAAAACCAAAGAATGGTATCAAAATAATTTAGGACTAAACACAGACAAATGGGGTACAAATTTTGAGTGGTTTCAAGGTCGAGATTCAACAAAAAAAGGATTTACCCAATGGAGTCCATTCAATCAAAAAACCAACCATTTTGAACCGTCCACAAAAGAGTTTATGATAAACTACAGAGTTGTACACCTCGAAAAACTTTTAGCAAAGTTGAAAGATAACGGAGTAACTATTTTAGATAATGTTGAAGAGTTTGAATACGGTAAATTCGTGCATATAATGGACAATGAGGGAAACAAAATTGAATTGTGGGAACCGAATGATGTAGAATATGAAAAGCTAGTTGAAGGAAGAACGAAATAAACAACTACCGCCAACACCGTATATAATTAATTGCTTCAAAGTGTTTAATTCATTGGCTTTTTTATATATTTATTATCTGTAATAAACCGAAAGGTTTGTGCTTATTTACACGCAACTAATCATATACAAACACGTTACCTGCAATTAGAAAAAATGTTACTCTATCAATTTTTGCCAATTATCTAGCAACTCTTTGCAAACTTTTGTGAACTTATACTTCATAAATGGATGCACGAGTATATTCTGAATCGCCTTTTTGTATTCAAACTCGAAAACCATGGTTATCATGCTCTCATTGGGCGAAATCTCATCAACTATCCAAGTTCCTTTTAATGATTTCAATGGGTACGGATAATCCGGTGCTTTGGTATCGACCATAAATGAATATTGCCTTTCTTCTTCCCATAATGTACAAGTCTCTGTCCAATTATCTTTGCCATGTGAGCACTCTCGAACTAAACCCTTTTTTTCTCCTGATATGATCTTTGAGTCGTCAATGTTTGGGGCTATCTCATGATAGTTTGCAACATCTGATATTACATCCCAGACTTTTGATTTATTTCCTTTAACTTTTCTCTTAAATTGAAATACTTTTTTACCTCTTTCCTTTCCTTCATCAATTCTTGCAAGCCCTTTGGCTTGACCGAGACCACAGGTAAGAACTACAACTGCCACTGCACCAATTATAATATTTCCAACGGTAGAAATTTCAAAAGGATTCCAAACTATTAAGATAACGCTCCCAATTACCCATAACATATCTTGAGTAGTAATCCATAGCACAGGTATTGCCCTTTGCTTTTTGATCTCAACTACAATTGTAAGAGCAAAAAGTATGAGTAGGATGCCAAGTATGAAGAAAAAGTTACTAGGTTCAAGATTAAATAGTTGTTCTATTTTTTCTTGAAATGCTATTGCAGTAATGCCCGTTAATGTTGAAAATATGGCATTAGTTGTAAGATACTTTTGTAATGTGTTCATCCTTTTAAATTTTGGTTTACATGAATTATATCACAAATCTACGCCACTGAGATTAGGGCCTATTGATATTTTACGCCAATTTTCATTACTTTTGTCAAATGGAAATATTTGCACCTTATTTAGGTAGTTTACTAGATTACGCAACCTATCAAAACTTAGGGTCTGAGACCTTAAGAAAGGATTTGATAAATCCTGATTTGGATATTGCTAATCCAAACGAAATGGTTGATGCCAACAAATATTTAGCTGTTTTTAATCACGTGATTGAAGCTACAGACAGTGAGTATTGCGGATTGAATTTTGGTTGCTACCTTAATTTAGGTGCTTTGGGATTGGTATTAGAAATATCATTGAATACATCAAGTATTGAACGGGGGGTTCATATTCTTCAAAATTTTCTAGATAAAAAGTTTCCTTTAGTCTCTGTTAAGATCATAGAAGACTCTCAACAATATGTTTTAGAATTAGATAGCCCTATTGAAGATGTGAAACTAAAAAAACATCTTTTAGATATGGTTTTAAGCATTATTTATCGAGAATTAAAACTAATGCTAAATAAGCCTTTCGAACCGAAAATCAGATTGCCTTTTACTTTTAGCGAACCTTATAATGATGCTTTGAATGTTGAAGTCACCTATCACTCTTCTTATCAGTTATTAATGCCGTTAGAAATTATTAATACGGAGATTAATAAAAACAGGGTCAAGGAGATTGAACTTCTATTGCCAAAGTTTATGACAATGTTGAATAATAATGCGGAAGATGGTAAAACTTTCACGCACCAAGTCAGAAATATGATTTTAAATATGTGTTCACCTGAGATTCCAAATTTTGAACAGGTTCAAAGGCAATTTCCTTACAGCAACCGCACAATGCAACGCAAATTAACTAAAGAAGGCATGTCATTTAGAGCTATAGTAAATGCGATAAAAGAAGAGATTTCCAATTATTTGATAAACGAAAAGCATTTGAAAACCAAAGATATTGCGTTTATCTTAGGCTATTCAGAATCTAGTGCCTATCTACATGCTCTAAACTCATGGAATAAAAAAACAGGTAACACTGTATATAAAAAATAGGCGGGGCATTAGTAAAATCAAGACTTTTAGCTCGCATCAAAGTTCGAGCTTAACCGAAAGTTTGGTGCTTGGAAATCACCTACTTTTCATATACTAACCGTTGTGTGTAAACCAAAAAAACAAAGAATATGCTACCAGACAAATTAAATGATTTAAAAAGTTACCTTGAAGGAAAAGGAATTTTAAAAAAGAGTGAGAAAGAACTTCTAGATGAATTAAGTTTTATTGATGAAAATTTTCTCATTCAAGAAGAACTAAAAGAAAAATATACTGAGACTATGCTTTTTGAATCATTTGCTATGGCACCAAGTCATTGTCCAACATGCGGTAAACCTTTATAAATATGGAAAAAGGGGCTTATTTAGTTCATCAAAATCCTGATAACAATAAGGATATTGTATTTTCTGTAAAACCTGACTACCAGAATAAGGTGCCAGAAATTCAGCAAAAACTACATCTTGAGATTGAGAAAACTTTGGTTGTCTTACAAATGTTATTCGAAAAAGATGAGAAGAGTTTTGGACTTTATTTTAATCAGCTTTTAAGTTTAGCCCAAGCTGGTTTGGTTGGTGATAATGCACAACCTACAATTGCTATAAATGCACTTCAGCAATTTAAAAAAGAGATTGTTGATAAGAAATCAGGGGAAGTTAAAAATAATTATTTCAAGACTCTTGGTTTAAAAGCCCTAAAGCTTGGCATTATTCCACTGATTGTTGGATTAGGCATTATCATTCTTTATTTCTATTTTCCAACTTGTCCCGAATTAGGGAAATTATATGTTTTCTCGAATTTTCTATTCATTTGGAGTTCTTGCATGTTAGGCGTTTGGTTATCTTTTGGAGCGAGAAAGACAATTCTAACATTTGAAGACTTAAATATACTTGAAGAAGACCGATTAGAACCGATTATGCGATTGCTTTTTGCTGGTTCCATCACCATGATTTTTTCATTATTGTTTTTTACAGAAGCAATGACTATTGAACTTGGAAATATCTCAACTAAATCTATTTCTGACAATACGATTGTCGCCATAATATTTGGAACATTATTAGGTTTGAGTGAACAAGTCCTTGGTAAAAAAATAACAAAAAAAGCAGCTTCAATTTTTGATAACCAATAAAATATACAATTATGCTACCTAAAAAATTATTAGACATTAAGAATTTACTTGAAAAAGAATTGCATTTATCAAGTGAAGATAAAGAATTACTGGATGTTCTTAAAGTAATTGACTCTGATTCTGAAATTCAAAAGATTTTGACTCAGAAAACTTCCAAAGAGTTTTTCAAATCATTTGCATTAGCACCTGATTATTGTCCTACATGTGGAAAGAAACTTTAAAAATGGTCAACACACAACATGCGGTATAAAACATTGGGGTTTAAGTGGTTATGCAAGCATTCTGCTTCGCATCAAGTTCGGTGTAACTGGACAGGCAAGTAGCCCGCAATCCCCAACGATTTCATACCGCCACCGTTGTGTGCAACCCTTGGAGGACACTGTCAAACAGGAAAAATTTAGATAAAAATGAATAAAATTTTAAATATTTTGATATTAATATCATTACAGCTAATGAGTTGT
>JBEPYD010000169.1:0-8221 GCA_041641575.1 Bacteroidales bacterium | reverse complement strand
AATTGCACACGCTGAATTTACCATCCGGGAAGTGCTTCCTCTTTTACAGGATGCGCTGGTAAATATACTGCGGGGGATGGATCAGCAAGACAGGCCATTAAACACTAAACAGGATTTGAAACTCATTCAAACTGAGATTGAAGAGATTGCGGAAAGAGATACAGTAATATTTCCTTTTGAATATGCCCATGCCTTGAATATAAATGATTTTAACGAAGAGATTGCAGAGGAAACACTGGGTTATCTCACATACGTAAGCATGACTTTATTTCAGCGTTCCGAAGAGTTAAAAGTACAACGGAAGAAGATTGAAAGGAAATTAAAAAAAGAGATTGGTGAAGCAAAATTTTATCAGCTCCGGGACAATTATATGAATAGATCATTGAAATCTCTTTTAACAGGGAGTGAAAATAAAGATTCCACCCATATCGCGGGCGCACATGTTTTTCCTTCAAAAAACCAGGTATATCTTATCATCTCAAACAATTGGGGAAGGTCTCATTATTTTGCACATAAAAAAAAGTTCAATCATACGTATGTGGAAACATTTTGGTTTAACATAGCACTTCTCTGGGTAATTATTTCAATTTTATATTTTCTGTTAATTACGGATGCAATTCCTTACCTTAGCCGTGAAATAAACAAGCATCTTTCAGGATAAAAAACCCTGTGACCAAATAATTGTTATCATTACAGGTAATTTTTTTTTAATATAACATTCACGCATGGAGTTTGAACTGCTCAAAGACCTTATTGTAATTTTTCTGCTGGCCATTATTGTTAATCTGGGGTTTGCCAAATTTAAATTACCTCCCATACTTGGTTTCCTTATTACTGGCATAGTTGCTGGCCCTCATGGGCTTAGCCTTGTTACCAATGTGCACGATATTGAGATACTAGCAGAAATAGGGGTAATTCTTTTATTATTTACCATAGGAATTGAATTTTCGCTGAAAACTTTCGTTCAGATCAGGTATTTAATCCTTGTTGGCGGAGGTTTACAGGTGTTATTTACATCGGCCTGTACATTTGCCATTGTTCACTTTCTTAATTTTGAACCCGGGAGGGCATTATTTTTAGGCTTTTTAGTATCATTAAGTAGTACAGCTATTGTAATAAAAATTATTCAGGAAAAAGCTGAAATGAATACCAGTCATGGACGCTTTCTTTTAGGAGCACTTATCTTCCAGGATCTCATTATTGTTCCAATGATCATATTCACCCCGTTATTGGGTGGTCAAAGTCAGGCAATTTTGCCCGAGATTGGCTGGATGATTGTAAAAATATTACTGATAGGTGTATTTATGATTGTGCTGGCCAGGTACGTTATACCCTGGTTGCTGCATGCCATTGCAAAAACCCAAAAAAGTGAACTATTTTTACTTACCATTCTTACCGTGGGATTTGCCGTGGCCTTCCTTACCTCTGCATTAGGACTTTCGCTTGCGCTGGGCGCTTTCCTGGCCGGTCTTATCATATCTGAATCAGAGTACAGCCATCATGCATTTGGAAATGTTATTCCCTTCAGGGATATTTTCACAAGCATCTTTTTTGTTTCTATTGGTATGTTGCTTAACCTTGATTTTCTGCTTCAAAATCCCCTTTTAATTGTAGTAATAAGTATTGGTGTAATAGTAATAAAAACCATATTTGCAGGCTTTTCAGCATTCATCATTGGATTTCCTTTCAGAAGCACAGTAATTGCAGGGCTTGCCATTAGCCAGATGGGTGAATTCTCTTTTGTGCTGGCAAAAATAGGCATGGATTATAATTTGTTGGATCCCTTTATTTATGAGTTGTTTATTGCTGTTTCCATTATCACCATGGCTCTTACGCCATTTATCATAAATATTTCACCCAAACTGGCCAGTCTATTACTGAAACTTCCCCTGCCGGAAAGAGTGGTTAAAGGATTAAGACCCGTAGAAGATCAAACTTATGAAGATTTAAGCAGCCATATGGTAATTGTAGGTTATGGAGTAACCGGCAAAAATGTAGCACGGGCCGCGAGATTTGCCGGAATTAATTACTGCATTATTGAAACTGATGCCGATTTAGTGAGGGAAAAACGACAGGAGGGAGAATTTGCAGTTTATGGAGATGCTGCCCAGGAGGCTGTGCTTAAATCTGCCAATATTCACCAGGCAGAAGTTATTGTTGTGGCCATTGCAGATGCGCCTGCTACATTCAGGATAACAGAGGCTACGCGTAAATTAAATCCTGGCGCACATATCATTGTCAAAACCCGTTTCCTTCAGGACCTTGAGGATTTGCATCTTGCCGGTGCCAATGAAGTAATCCCGGATGAATTTGAAACTTCCGTAGAGATTTTCTCACGGGTTCTCACCCGGTACTTGATTCCGCGTGATGACATTGACCGCTTTATTGCTGAGGTACGGGCCGATGGCTACCAGATTTTGCGCACACCCACCTTCAGAGCCTCAAATTTTGACGACCTTAAACTTCATATCCCCGATATGGAAGTTAGTGCCGTAGAGGTAAAATCTGAATCTTCCGTACACGGGCAAACCATTAAAAACATTAACCTGCGAAAATCATTCGGGGTAACACTTGTAGCGCTTAAAAGAGGTAATCAAACCATCACCAATCCATCTCCAAACGAAAAACTCCATACCGGTGATGTTCTGTTCCTCATCGGAAGCCACAAAGAAATAGCCTGCGCATTAAGCCTCTTCAGGGAAAAATCAGAACCCGATTGCGAATAACCTTACCGTTTTGGGGTAACCGAAGTTGACGGAGGAAAAGCTGTTTTTACTATCACGTTGGCGGTAAATTTAGTAAAAAAGTTTCGGGTTTTATGCCACCGCATTAACCCGGGAATTTTGGCATACCTTATGTTAGCAGTTCGGGTATTATATGGACTCAATTTCACTTATTGATAATCCAGTCAACTTTACAATCAATGATAAATCGAGTCCTTCTTTTTTCATTCCTCGTGCAATATCTATTTTTTCTTCTCTTTTTGCCCTATCTTTGGCATCCTCTTTCAAAGTTAAAATTCGGCTTGCCTCATTCCTCAATTCTTTAAGATGTTGAGAATAGTTTTTTTGTTCCTCTTCGGGCAAAGTATCAACTCTCCATAGTTCTCTTGCCTGGATTATGCCCTTAGCCGTGAAATCATCTTTTATCTCATTGTTTTTCAAATAATAAATCCACTGGTCTAAAGTGTCTTTAGCCATATTGTCAAACTGATTCACCTTAATAACGAAATATTCAGGAAAAATCTGTGAAGGCTCAATTTTACCGCTTAACATTTCAACCTGCTTTGCAGAAAGCATAAGCTTATCTGCTTTATGTATTCCGATGAAATCCGTTTTTCCATGATATACATAGTCATCTCCCTGTCCTAAATCAAAGTAAACTATGTTAATTGAATAAACTTTCTTAATGTTCTGATATGGTTCTCCAACTGAAATATATTCGGTTATTGCTTTAGATGTTCCGTAAGACATGCGGTGGAAGTAATCATATTCATTTTGATTTTGAATCTCTATGATTACAAGTTCTCCTTTTGAGTTTTTCACCAAAATATCTACCCGGTTGTATTTATCCGAATCAAGCCGTTGGTTACTTTCGCTTTCCAGAATATCCTGAATCTGAATATCTTCTTTTAACAATTCGGATAAGAATCCTTCAAGTACAGAAAAGTTGGCTTTGTTTCTCAAAAGTCTTTTTATTGCCCAATCAAACCGTATTAAATTTCTATTATTCATCTTTTATCCATTTTAGGCAAATATAGTGAATTATATCGACGGTTCTTAAAGTAACCACTTTGTTCACAGCCTGATCGTTAACTTAAAAACAAGAGGAGGCTCTCCCTTTTTGGAAAACCTCCTTTTATCGTTATTTGTCATTTTTCAGCCATAAAAAAGGAAATCTGCGCGGTTGCTATTTCCTCTCCAGGCTACGATTCTAATTTACGTATCAGATTAAGCGCTGAACCAGCTTTAAACCATTCTATCTGGTTCTGGTTATAGGTATGATTGGTAAGGATTTCATCAGTGCTGCCATCAGCATGATGTACGGTTACTTTTACCTGCTTATCGGGGGCAAAACCGGAGATTAATACATCAAAAGTATCATCTTCTTTTATCAAATCATAGTCATCACGATTATCGAAAGTAAGGGCTAACATTCCCTGTTTCTTCAGATTTGTTTCATGAATGCGCGCAAAAGAACGTACCAGCACTACCCTAACCCCCATATGCCGTGGCTCCATGGCTGCATGCTCGCGCGATGATCCTTCACCATAATTCTCGTCGCCTACAACCAGGGTGGGCGTGTTTTCCGCTTTATATTTTCGGGCAGAATCCGGAACGGGCAGATATTCGTCTGTAGCAAAATTCTTCACATGATTTGCTTTTCCATTGTAAGCATTGATGGCACCGATAAACATATTGTTTGAAATATTATCAAGATGTCCCCGGTAACGCAACCATGGTCCTGCCATTGAAATATGATCAGTGGTGCACTTTCCCTCAGCTTTCAGCAGAAGCCGCATCCCTTTTATATCATTGCCATCCCAGGCATCAAAAGGATCAAGTAACTGCAGTCTTTTAGAATCGGGAGCCACAATCACTTCCACTCCGCTGCCATCTTTTGCAGGTTCCTGGTATCCATTATCTTCAACAGCAAAACCTTTTACTGGTAATTCGATACCTACCGGTTCATCAAGCATCACTTCTTTGCCTTCTTCATTTGTAAGCGTATCTTTTAAAGGATTAAAACGAAGATCACCTGCAATTGCAAGCGCCGTGGTTATTTCCGGAGAAGCCACAAAAGCATGTGTATTCGGGTTGCCATCATTTCGTTTTGCAAAGTTTCGGTTAAAAGAAGTAACAATGGTATTTTTTTCTCCTTTGTCAGCATTATGTCTTGCCCATTGCCCGATACAGGGTCCGCAGGCATTGGCAAGAACTACACCGCCAATATCCGTGAATTTTTCAAGCAATCCATCCCTGTCTACGGTGTATCTCACTTGTTCAGAACCTGGTGTTACCGTATACTCTGATTTTACTTTAAGTTTTTTATCAACGGCTTGTTGTGCCAGAGAGGCTGCACGGGTAATATCTTCATACGATGAATTTGTACATGAACCAATGAGTCCTACTTCAATTTTTGCAGGATAATCGTTATCTTCCACTGCTTTCTTCAGTTCAGAAATTGGCCAGGCTTTATCGGGAGAGAAAGGACCGTTTACATGAGGCTCAAGCTCAGAAAGATTAATTTCAATTACCTCATCAAAATAATCGTGCGGGTTGGCATATACTTCTGCGTCACCTACCAGGTGATCTGCAACCTGACTGGCCATTTCTGCCACATCTGCCCGTTCTGTTCCGGCAAGGTAATCAGCCATTTTTTTGTCGTAACCAAACAGTGAAGTAGTAGCACCAATCTCAGCACCCATATTACAAATGGTGCCTTTTCCGGTGCAGGAAATATTTTCAGCTCCCGGGCCAAAATACTCAAGAATAGCTCCCGTACCGCCTTTTACAGTTAAAATACCAGCCACTTTAAGAATAACATCTTTAGCAGAAGTCCATCCGCTTAATTTCCCCGTAAGTTTTACGCCAATCAGTTTAGGAAACTTAAGCTCCCAGGGCATTCCGGCCATTACATCTACTGCATCTGCGCCACCTACACCAATGGCTACCATACCCAGACCTCCGGCATTAACGGTATGGCTGTCAGTACCAATCATCATTCCACCCGGAAATGCATAATTCTCCAGCACTACCTGGTGAATAATTCCGGCTCCCGGCTTCCAAAATCCAATACCATATTTATTAGACACAGATGATAGAAAATCAAACACCTCTTTGCTTGAAGTTTTTGCTTCAGCCAAATCTTTCTCTGCACCTACTTTGGCTTGTATCAGGTGATCGCAATGCACGGTAGAAGGCACGGCAACTTTGTCCTTCCCTGCCTGCATAAATTGCAAAAGAGCCATCTGGGCAGTTGCATCCTGCATGGCCACCCTGTCGGGATTAAAATTCACATAATCTTTGCCTCTTTGAAATGGAGAAGAAGGAAAATCACCTGCTACGTGTCCATAAAGTATTTTTTCTGTTAAAGAAAGTGGTTTGTTTACAATGTTCCTTGCCTTAGCAATCCTTTCAGGGAATTCCTTGTAAAATTTTGAGATCATCTCAATATCGAAAGCCATAGTTTGAAGAAATTAATTATTATTTATTTTGGGTCAAAAATACAAAATACATCACATACCCTGTACTAAAAATTCTGCGAATTGATAAACATAAGCATCCGGATAACCAACTTCACGCTCCTTTTGTTTAACTTCATAGTTTTAATATTACAGTTAAAAGTAAAACATGCTAAAAAGAAACATGTATATTTGATATTTAAACCGGGAAAGTTGTATTTTTATCAATAGATGCCGTGGCAATGTTGTTCAAACCAGAAAATAGTACAATTAAATGAATTCATTTTTGCTCTTTCGTGAAAACACACGCATATCTGTAAATTCCATAAAATCGAACCGCCTTCGTACAATCCTTACCATATTCATTATTGCATTGGGTATAATGGCATTGGTGGGAATTCTTACTGCCATAGATTCTATACAGGGAAGTATAACGGAGGAATTTTCCAATATGGGAGCAAATACCCTGACCATTGAAAGCAGGGGCATGAACATTCGTATTGGCAGCGAACAAACGCGCACCCGGAATTATTCCTACATCAGTTACCGGCAGGCACAGGAATTTAAAGACCGTTTTGAATTTCCGGCAGTGGTTTCTGTTTGGACAAATGCCACAGGAACAGGAACCATTAAATACCAGAATGAAAAAACAAATCCAAATATTACTGTACGCGGCAGTGATGAAAATTACCTCGTCACCTCAGGGTATGAAGTACAGGCAGGCAGAAATTTCTCTGTATCGGAAATTGAGCAGAGCCGAAATGTAGCTGTTATAGGGAATGAAATAGCCACGCAGTTGTTTGATAATACATTGGCTGCCATTGGAAAGATTATCTCAGTTGGCAGTGGAAAATACCGGGTTATTGGCGTATTAAAAGAAAAAGGTTCAAGTGCCGGAAGCAGTGGCGACAAAATAGTACTGCTTCCATATACAAATGTAAGGCAGTATTTTTCACGGCCAAACCGGAGCTACTCCATTAATATTTCCGTATTTGACAGCCAGCTGCTTGATGCTGCAAAAGGAGAAGCGGAAGGGACATTCCGTATTGTAAGAAACCTGGATGTAAAGGACGAATCTGATTTTAACATCACGAGTAGTGACAGCCTGGCCAATATGCTTATTGAAAATACCAGTAAGGTAACCCTGGCTGCCACCATTATTGGTATTATTACGCTGTTGGGTGCAGCCATTGGCCTGATGAATATTATGCTCGTTTCCGTTACGGAGCGCACACGCGAGATTGGCATTAGAAAAGCCATTGGTGCAAAATCAAAGGTAATTAAGCAACAATTTTTATTTGAAGCCGTAATAATTGGACAGTTGGGTGGTTTATTAGGAATAATTCTGGGAATTCTTATTGGTAATCTTGTTTCATTACTTACCAGCTCTCCTTTTGTTATTCCGTGGTTATGGATTTTACTGGGAATTGGGCTGTGTTTTATTGTTGGCATTGCTTCCGGGTATTTCCCTGCTGTGAAAGCTTCTAAACTGGACCCGATAGAGTCTCTGAGATATGAATAATTAAAAAAGGACGCATTTTTTATGGAAAATTTAGTTGTAGAAGAAACCATTAACACACCACTTGTAAATTTTGATAAAGACAAAGGTGTGTTATTGCTCGAAGGAAAAGCAATTCCTGAAAATCCCGGTGAATTTTTTAATCCTCTCTTTGCATGGGTTGAAGAATATTTTGGAGGAACACCATTGAAGCATTCCCTCTTAAAGGTAAAACTCGAGTATATCAACAGTGGATCATCAAAATTTATTCTTGAGTTTTTCCGACTGATTAAAAAATATTATGAAAGAGGAAATGATTTGAAAGTGAAATGGTATTATGAGGAAGATGATGAAGCACTAAGGGATCTGGGACAACACTATGCAAATACTGTTAAAATACCCTTTGAACTGATTGATTACTATTAATAATTTTGGTACTACCCTTATTTTAGTGGTTAAATATTTTTACAGGACCCAAAATACTGTTTAAATATAGTTTTAAATGTGGTTGAAATATGGTTTAAATGTTGCTTCTTTTG
>JBEPYD010000168.1:0-8243 GCA_041641575.1 Bacteroidales bacterium | reverse complement strand
CATCATTTTTCCTGTGGTATGCAATGCATTCACAACACATTCCCTTTCTTTTGCAAGGATACGTACAATTGCAGCTATGGGTATTATGCGCTTTATTACATTCCATAATTTTTTATGATTTTCTATAATTTCAATACCAATCTGCATTTTTTTATTGTTTTAAAAATTTTCCTGAATATCGCATCTCTTTGTTGAAGATCGTGTAGAAATATATACCATACTCAAAATGGTCCAGTTCAATAGAAATGGAAAAGTCTTCTTTGGCAGGATAGAAACTTTTTTCCAACACTTTTTTACCGGAAGCATCAGTGATGTGCAAAACTGTTTTTTGATTTGGAAGAGACATTTCAAAATTAATAACCTCACGCGCCGGATTGGGGTACACAAACAGATATTGACTGTTTGTGAATGATTCCCTGATATCAACAGTAAATCCGCTCAGGCACAGGGAATCATTTGAAGTGTCTCCGTCATCATCAATGCCTTCAAGATATGCACATAATTTATAATCATCGTCCTGTGGCACCCACCGATCGGTAAAGGTAAACTGGAAATCCTCACCCGGCTGTATGGTGTGTTCAATTAATTGTTTGCTAATGATCATGCCATCATTGATATTATACACTGCCTGGAAGTTGCTCAGGGCAATGTTACCATTATTACGGATATTCAGGGTGATGGGGATCGGAACGCCACTGCCAAGAGGGATTTCAAGGTCAGGACTAACAATGTCGGTTAAAGCGCCATCAAAGTATGCATTCTCAACCCTTATCAGCTGACGTACAGGGTTTGCAGGTACAAAGAGGTCATTACCGGGTTGTCTTGCTTCAACGATGATGTTTCCGGTATCCGTAGGACTTAGAAAATTTTCATTGAGTATTCCCGGGCCGGAAATCAGTGAGAATGATACCAGTAGATTAGAGGAAGCAGTTGCTTCAAGGGCAATTCCATCACCTTCAATATACATCAGAGGTGCATCACTGAAATTAATTTCCTGTGGTGCTTTTTCTATTTCAAAAGATATTTCCACAACTTCTGCAGCTTCGTAATTATCATTACCTGGCTGTGCCAGTTGAAGTATTGCAGTACCTGTTCCGGTAAGGGTAACAAGATTTTGCTCAGTAAGCGTTACCGGACCAGAAATAAGGGTTGCTTCCACCGGTAAACCTGAACTGGCATTGGCCTGTATGTTGAATGGTGTATCTCCCCATGTTTTATCAGCCACACCAAGGTAATTTATGCTTTGCGCTGCCTTTTCAATCACGATAGATTTTTGCACAGGTTCAGCAGCAAGATATTCATTATTACCTTCCTGCGATGCTTCAATAATCACAGCGCCTGCACCCAAACTATAAAGCGTATCGTTCTCAATTACACCAGGGCCGGATACCAGACTATATGATACAGGCAGGCCGGATGTGGCGGTTGCATTCAATTTTCTGCCAGCACCATTATAAACCAGGGGCGTAACATCAGGGAATACTATGTTTTGTGTTTCTTTTCCAACTAAAACAGATATTGTAACGGTTTCAGCAGGATTAAAAAATTCATTTCCTTCCTGATCGGCTTCGATAATTACTTCACCAGCACCATCTAAAGTTAAGGTGTTACCATCCAAAGATCCCGGACCCGATATCAGCGTGAATGAAACCGGGAGCCCACTGCTTGAAACAGCATCTATTACCACCGGATCATCTCCCAAATTCTGCGGAGGAATTGGTGTGTATGAGATTACCTGGTCAGCCTTGTTTACAGTAAATGACTGTTCCACGGGTGAAGCAGGATTGTATGTGGCATCTCCATTTTGCTCTGCCCTTACGGTTATCTCACCAGTTCCGGTAAGCGTTAAAAGATTCCCATCAAGGGTGGCAGGACCCGATATGATTGAAAAACTAACAGGGTAACCACTTGAGCTGTTTGCATTTAAAGTGAATGGTGCATCGCCCCAAGTTTTATCCGTCAAATCATTAAAAGTGATAAACTGATCAAGCTTATCATTTATAAAGAATGAGCGTGTAACAGCAGGTGCAGCCGCATAATTGGCATTCCCTGCCTGTGTGGCTCTTATGCTCGCTTCACCCTGACCGGTAATGGTAACCACACCATTGTCAAGAATGATGGGACCCGATATTTTCTGCAAAGTTACTGGTAAACCTGAACTGGATGTGGCAGTGATAACAAAAGCAGGATCGTTGATGCGTTTGTTCGGTATTTCCGGAAAAGTGATGGTCTGAAGCGCTTTTGATACAGTGAATGTTTTAATCACATCGCCGGCAGCCTGGAAGTTCTGATTTCCATTCTGGGTAGCTCGCACTGAGACAGAACCAGCTCCTGTAATGGTTAATGTTTCTCCATTGAGGTTAGCGGGGCCGGAAATGAGTGTGAAGTTAACTGGCAATCCGGAAGAGGCAGAAGCCACCAACTGGAAAGGTTCATCGCCAAAAGTTTTTGTGGCAATATTCTCAAAAGTAATAAATTGTGGTGCCTTTAGTACTTCAAAACTTACATCAACAGGAGTGGCGGCATAATATAATGCATTTCCAGACTGCGAAGCACGTATAGTTATTTCACCGGCGCTATTTAGGTATAACACATTACCGCTTAGGGTGGCGTCGCCATTGAGTATTTGATAGGAAACCGGTAAACCTGAAGTAGATGTTGCATTCAGAACAATGGGAGGATCTCCGTAGATGCGATCCTCTATCGTACTAAAGGAAATGCTTTGACTTAATTTGGGGCTTACCGTGAGGGTAAAGCTTTCTTCGTGCAAGTGGTTTTCGGGCTGACCATCATCCGCAGTCACTGTAAATAATTGCGAGCCTGTTTCTCCGGGAATGGATGTAATGGTCACCTTTCCGGTATTTGCATCAAAGGCAATATTGGCAAAAGTAGCATTATCAGGGGTAAGCGTATAGGTAACGTCTTGATTTGCTTCATCTGAGGGAACGCTGCCAGGGATAACTTCCACGTTTATGGTTTCTGTAAAATCCTCAATCACGGTTACATCACCTGTAAGGCTGAAAATTGGTGGATCATTCACCTTATTGATGTTTACCGTGAACAGTTCATCTACTGATTTTCCATTTGAAAATGCACGTATCGTAATGTTGGCAGTTCCGGATTTGTCCATTTCCGGGGTAAGGTTTACAACCTTATTTGAAATGGATGCATTAATAATTCCCGGATTGGTATTTGATTGCACCACACTTGATATGGCGAGATCATTGTTGTCAATATCACTGAATACATTTGAAATGTCAATACTTAGTGTGCTTTGATCCTCCTGCATGGTAACATCTGCGATTGGATTTGCCACGAAGGGAGCATCATCTACAGGCAATGCAGTATATGTTACATCTTCATAGGAACTTAAAGAATTGCCTGTATTATCGGTGGCAGTAAATCGTATGATATTAGTGCCAAACCAATTTTCATTTGGAATGCTTACGGTTGCCTGATTTTGGTTGTTGATATTCACTGAAAGATCAGTGTTTCCGGAATAATTCCACAATATGGCATCACCATCAACTTCATCCACGTAGGTATCCAGATCGATGATTGAGAATGACTCCCCTTCATTAATTTGCTGATCGGGAATATTGCTTACAAGTGGTACGTCATCAACAGCATTTACGGTAAGGATAAAACTTTCTTCCACATTTTTACCATTTGATGTTCCCCTGATTGTAATTTCAGCACTGCCATTCTGATTCTCTTTTACATTCAGGGTAAGAATGTTTCCTGAAATTGAGGCCGATAACAGATCCGGATTTGAATTTGAAACAAGGGTTTTCACAATACCTGTCTGCAAGTTATCGATATCGTTAAATGTAAGTGAGAGGTCTATGCTGATGTTATCAGAATCTTCCTGCACAGTTACATCTGAAACCGGAACATCAAGGAAAGGTGCATCATCTACAGGATTTACCGTAAACGTAACAGTAACCTCATCAGAGAGGGCATTTACAGTGTTGTCGGTGGCTTTGATGGTAATATCTTCTTCACCAAACCAATTGATATCAGGTGTGCTGACAGATACAACATTGTTGCCGTCGCGGTTTACGATAAGATCGGAATTATTAACAATGCTCCATGTTACATTATCTCCATCATATTCTGTAAGGAATTCATCCAGATCGAAGGTAGAAAAGGACTCCCCTTCATTTATAATTTGGGAAGAAATTAGTTCTATTACAGGTGCATCATCAACAGCATTTACCTGAATGGTAAAGTTATCATCAACAAATTTACCATTTGATGTTCCCCTAAGGGTGATGGATGCTGTACCATGAGCATAAGGAACAGGCGTTATTATTAACTGATTAGCAGTGATGCTTGTTGAAACTACTGCGGGATTTGTGTTTAATGTTACTGATTTGGAAATAAGGTTGTTGTTATTGTCAATATCATTAAAAACATTACCAAGAGGGATTACAATTGCAGGATCGTTTTCATCAATGACAAAATCCTGTATGGCATTTGCCACTACGGGGGCATCATCAATGGGAAGGATGGCAAATTCTGCTTCTGCAAAATCTGAATAACCATTGGCTGTTTGATCCTCCGCAGTAAATCGTATTATTTTTGTGCCAAACCAATCTGGTGACGGTTGTGTAAAGGTTACCAGTCCGTCAGGTGCAATGTTTACATTCAGATCATCGTTACCGCTGATAATCCATTCTATGTTATCGCCATCTACTTCGGTTAAATGGTCGTTGATGTTAAATGGAGTCAATGTTTCTCCTTCATTTACAGATTGCCCGGATATAGAAGAAACGATTGGCTCGTCATCTACAGGTGTAACTGTAATATAGAATGTATCTACAACGTTTTTACCTCCTGATATTCCTATCACATTTACCCTTGCAACACCATTCTGATTGGGCAGGTAGGAAATTGTAAGAGTATTTCCTGGAGGTAAATTAGCACCAATTATTTCCGGATTTCCATTTTCAGATACAAATTTGAGTATGCTGGCATCATCGTTATCAACATCTGTAAACATATTTGTAACATCAATAACGGTATTTGGTGAGTCTTCAGGGATAGAAAAGTCTGCAATCGGATTAATTACTATGGGAGCATCATCGTCAGGATCCACCTTAAATTCCGCCGAAGCCATGTCGCTTAAGCCTGCCGGTGTGTCATCTGTGGCAGTAAAAGTAATAATTTCGGAACCATTATAGTTGGCAGGTGAGGAGATGGTCACCACATTGTTCGCATCTATGCTTACGGATAACAAAGTATTTCCGCTATACGTCCAGATGATATCATCGGCATCAACATTTGATAAATACGCGTCAAGGTCAAATGCATCAAAGGGTTCATCTTCATCCACAGTTTGCCCAGGAATAAAATCCACTACAGGTGCATCATCCACAGGCAACAAGGTAATGGTTATAGATTCATCTGCTGTTTTGCCGGAAGAGTTTCCTCTTAAAATCAGCACTGTGGAGCCGTTCTGGTTAGGTTTGGGGTTAATGGTCAGGTTGTTTCCACTAATACTGGCTGATAACAAGGTGGTATCAGCAATGAAATGAATCGATTTTGTAATTTGGGCATTTGGATTGTCAATATCATCAAAAACATTAGAAACATCTACGCTATAATCAGGGTCATCTTCCGAAAGAACAATGTCTGCCAAAGGATTCAGAACATAGGGGGCATCATCAATTGGATCGATGGTAAACTGAACAGCCTCTGATGCCGATTTTGCACCTGGTGTATCATCAGTAACAGTAAAGGTGATAATCTCTGAACCAAACCAGTTCGCATCAGGTGCAGCCACTGTGGCAATCTGTTGCGCATTAATGTTTACATTTAATTCAGTATTTCCGGAGTAAGTCCAGATGATATTATCACCATCTACTTCTGTGAGGAAATTATTTAATTCAATGGCCTGAAAAAGTTCTCCCTCATCAATGGTCTGATCATCAATATTACCGATGGATGGTGCATCATCAACAGGTGCTATGCTGATGTTAAACACATCATTTACTGTTTTTCCAGCGCTGTTTCCGCGAATGGTAATTGAAACATTTCCATAGGCATTCGGCAGATATGTGATATTCAGATCATCCCCTTCAATATCTGTGTCTATGAGTGAAGCATCTGAAACAGAAATAATGGATTTATTTATCAAAGCAGGATCATTGTCAATATCTGTAAAAACTAAAGAAAGGTCAATGGTTTCAGCTACAGCATCTTCTACCCGGTTCAGATCTGGAAGAGGATTGAGTACCATGGGAGGATCGTCTACAGGGATTACCGTAAATGAAACATCATAGCTTCCGGTAAGTGAACCTGCAGTTTGATCGGTAGCTGTAAAAGTAACGGTCTCTGTTCCATTCCAGTTTACGTCCTGTGGAGTAACTGAAACATTCCCATTGGGCGCGATAATTATATCAAGCTGACTTTCGCCTGTAACAGTAAAATTAACCGAATGCCCATCTACTTCTGTTAAGAAATTATTCAGGTTAAAACCTGCAAAGGTACCTCCTTCATTTATGCTTTGATCGGTGATGTTAGAAAGTAACGGGGCATCGTCAACAGCATTTACGGTAATGGTGAAAGTTTCTTCTACCGATTTATTGTTGGAGATTGCATTTATGGTAAGGGTTACCACGCCATGCATATTTGGATAAGATGAAATTTCAAGGATTTTGTTATTCTTAATTCTGGCATCAAGCAAATCCTCATTTGTATTGAAACTTATGTATTTGGTAATGAATTCATTGTCATTGTCAATATCATTGAAGGTATTTTCGAGATTGATATTGAAGGTGGTAAAATCTTCATTTCTTAAATAATCAGGAATGGGCTGAGCCACTACAGGGGGGTCGTCAACAGGTGAAACTGTGAATATAAGATCAAATGAATCTGATAAAGAGCCAGCTGTTTGATCAGTGGCTGTTATGGTGAGGGTTTCAGCGCCAAACCAATCAGGATTTGGGATGCCTACGGAAAGAACACCGGAAGGAGATATTGATGGCAATAATTCTGTTTGCCCGGAAACTGCAAATTGCACCGCATTACCATCAACTTCGAGCAGGTAATCGGGCAGGTTGATACCGGCAAAGGTACTTCCTTCTGCAATAATTGGTGCAGGTATGGTTGTGATTACAGGTTTATCATCAACTGCATTTACCTGAGCATTGATGGTATAAATCTCTGAAAGATTATTATTTGCCATACCATCGTTAACACGGATCAGCACATCAATGGTGCCATTAAAATTTGCCTCAGGAGTTATGGTATTGCCTGCGTGTGTGTAATTCACGCCATTTAAAATGATAAGGCTAAAGCCGGAAGGATATGGATTGTCAACATCTGTTACGCTCAAATCAGCCAGTTCAATATCAAAGGGCACATCCTCGTCTGTGTTGTATGGGATGGTGCTTGTAATAACCGGTGCATCATTAACAGGGTTAACTGTAATGGTTATTTCTTCAACGTTTGACAAGTTGTTCGACGCACTGCCATCATTCGCCCTAACCGGGACTTTAAGGGTGCCGGAAAAGTTCGGGGCAGGCGATATGGTATTCCCCACACGGGCATAATTGTCACCATTTTGTGTGATAACAGTAAATTCATCCGGAAACAAGTTATCTATATCTGTTACCTGAACATGATCAGTTGTAATGGTAATGCTGTTATCTTCATTTATGGTAACAGGGAAAGTGCCTGTAAGAATAGGAGCATCATTTACCGGTGTAACTGTAATCTCGAATAAAAACTCATCTGATAAATTATTGGCACCATTGCCGTCATCAATTCTAATGGGGACTTGAAGCAACCCATTATAATCCTCATTTGGAATAACCTTGTTCCCCGCAACTGTATAATTGGAACCGGCATAAACATTCAAAGAAAAGCCTGAAGGGAAATTGTCGTCTGCATCAACATCAGTTGCAGAGATGCTATTGAGTTTGATGGTATAATCCGTATCTTCAGGAATGCTGACAGCTTTTTGTGAAGAAATTACTGGTTTATCATTTACTGCGGAAACATTAATGTTTAAAATATATGTATCACTTAAATTATTTTCAGACTCATTATCATTTACTTTTACATTCACACTTAAAACCCCGTTGAAATTTAATGCAGGTGTAATGGTAGTGCCCAGGAAGGTATAATTGGTGCCACTCAGAATTTGTATGCTGAAGTCACCAGGCTCATTATCGACATCAGAAATAATGAGGTCTGTAAGTTGAAGGGTATAAGGTGTATCTTCTGTCATGGCC
>JBEPYD010000167.1:0-8265 GCA_041641575.1 Bacteroidales bacterium | reverse complement strand
GATAAAATCATAATCCAATGTTTTAAAATATGAATAACCAGGTTAATCGCAGGAACTTTTTAAAAACCACATCAGCGGCATCGGCAGGAATGATGATGGGTTTTCCGGGACATATCAACCAAACAAAAACAAAAATGCCAATTACCATAGAAAATGTGGATTCCAATTTTGAAAGGGAACCACTCATTCGTCCTTTTGGATTTAAAGGGGGATATATGACCGAAATCTGGCAAACGATTGCTCAGATGCAAAGCACATCGGGCCACAGTAAAATAGGACTTTGTACGCAAAATGTGTTGTGGTCGGATGCAAAGGTTTTTGCCGATCATTCGGAAAGTGGTGGAAATGCATTGATGTATGCCATGAGCGAAAGAGCGCTGCAAATTGCGAATGGAATGAAATTTGAAAATCCTATTGATTTATTGGATAACATTCTGGACGAAGTTTATGAATACGGCAAAAAAATCACGAAGAATCCACACTTGCGAAAAACCTTTGCCCTTAATGCCCTGGTTGGCCTGGACAATGCCGCCTGGCTTTTGTATGCGGCAGAACATGGAATTCGTGATTTTGATGAAATGATTCCCGAAAAATACCAACCAGCCCTGTCGCATAAACATGATAAAGTGGCAAGTATCCCTTTAATGGCGTATTCGATCCCCATTTCAGAAATTGAAGACGCGGCCAAACAGGGATATTTCTTCATGAAGATTAAAATCGGCCAACCCGGTACGCAGGAAGAAATGCTTGAAAAGGACAAACAGCGATTATCAGCCATTCACAAGGCCATTGGACATATGACGACACCTCATACAAAAGATGGTAAATTGCCTTATTATTTTGATGCTAACGGGAGATATGAAAAGAAAGATACATTGATGCGCCTGCTTGACCATGCCAAAAAAATTGGTGCTTTTGAGCAGATCGCGATTATTGAAGAACCCTTTCCGGAAGAACTGGAAGTGGATATATCCGACATACCTGTGAGAATTGCTGCTGACGAAAGTGCCCACACCGATGAAGATGCGGCAAAACGCATTCAAATGGGATACAAGGCCATCGCGTTGAAAGCCATTGCAAAAACACTGAGCATGACTATGAAAATTGCACAACTGGCATATGATAATGAGGTTCCCTGTTTTTGTGCCGATCTTACGGTAAACCCTATCCTGGTAGAATGGAATAAAGCTGTTGCAGCACGATTAAAAGCATTCCCCGAACTTGGCGGACTTGGACTGCTCGAAACCAACGGACACCAAAACTATAAACACTGGGATAAGATGGTCAGCTATCATCCATACCCGGATGCATCGTGGCGCAAAACAAAAAATGGAGTGTTTAATCTAAATGAAGATTATTACCAGAAAAGCGGTGGTATTTTTAAGGAATCAGACCATTATGAGAAAATGTTCTCGCATAAAATGAATTCAAAATAAAGCTCTTCTAATTTTAGCAGAATGTTAGGCATAAAAGTAAAACACTGATAAATATTCTTGTTCAATAAAAAAGGTGACCAATAATAAAACTGATCACCTTATAACATTATTTAACTTCTTTTACTCATTCTTTCACAAACTTTTTACCGGCATTATGCCTGGGCTTATCATAAAATTCATAACCTCCGTTTACTGCTATTTTGCCTGAATTCTCAAAATCAAAGATAAATTCAAAGCCAAAATCATCTTCATGATTAAAGGCCGCGCCTTTATAAACACCCCATACAGCATCTTTGGCATATTTATCTTCCAGTTTAGTCCAGCTTTTACCATTGCCGTAATAAATAGCTAATGCACCATTCTGCATTCCTGATAATAAACAATAATCTTTAACCGGAATATTTTAAACACTCTGTTTCAATACTGCTCTCAATTTTTATGCATCGGGCCGATCAGTTCAATGAAATTTCCATCCGGATCCTGAATAAATACGAAATGATCTTTTTCATTCAGTACCACCGGCGTTTCTCCAAGAAAAGGAATATTGTGCTTTTCAATTCGATCGAGAAAGGGTTTTAACTCCTTAACAAAAATCGTTATATACTGCATACCGGTATCATCCTGAATATGCTTTTGTTTGGGGTGCTGCGATTCTTTGCCAAAACTCATCAGTTTCCATTGAGTGGCATCTTTGCTGTCTTCCAGCCGCAATACGGTAACATCGAAGGCTACACCATTACTTAAACCAGATTTTTTTGCGAATTCTTCTCCTACCGTAAACCCTCCGGTCTTCTTCATGCCAAGAACATTTGTGTAGAAATCAACAGATCTTTCTACATCGGATACAATTACACCAACATGAATGGTATTATCAGAAAATTCACTTTGTCCTTCTACTTGAAAAATAAGACTTGATAAAAAAAGTAAAATGATAGCTAATACTAAATTTTTCATAACAGCTGATTTGATTTAAACTATTTTTTAAAGTTACAGGAATGCTAACTTACTTATCTTTTTTAAATCAACTGTGACTAACGTGCAATTATCTGAAAAACAATTGGAGCTAACCCCTTACAATCTTTTCAATATCAATCATATACATTTGGCGCTGGTCATCGTTATGGGTACTGTCAAAAAACACCCTTTTTCCCTGTTGATCACAGCGTGGATGCAGGTCGCAACGCCACTCGCTATAGAACTTTGGCGGCTGATGAAAACTACCCAAATCCACCCTCTTTTTCGTTGGTACATGAAACAGATAGAGGTGTTGTAAGCGTTCTTCACCCAAAGGATATGTATCGTTTAAAATCCACTCGTTATTTGTATTCGGCACGTAGGTGTTATGTCCGTTGTAAGGCATTTTTTCCGGAGCGATTAGTTCATAGTTTTTTGTTTTATCAAAGAAGCGGTAAAAAGCCTCCCGGTCATTATCCTCCGGCATTGCCCATGCTGCAACAACTTCGTTATCCTTCCAAATAAAATGAGAAAAATATCCGGAATCGTTTAAAACATAGATACCTGAACCATCTACATTTGCAGTAACTGCCCTTGTAACATGCTTCCTTGAAACATACTTGCTCACCCAGTCGGGTTCCTTTTTCATTTCATCTGTCACCCGGTAAGGGCGGGAACGATTAAGAAAAATAAACCGATCACCTGCAGGGTTTACAAGCAGGTGATTACACCAATGAAAATTATCAGCAACCGAACCTAACGGCCGGCTTAGTTTTGATAATTTCTCCAGGCTAATAATTAATTTACTCTCTCCTGTTCTTAGATCCATTCGGTAGATTCCATCATGGTCAGGTGCTTTTTGGAGATCACCTACCCCACCCGGCACGGCATATCCATAACCAGGACGCATATCCTGCAACCGGGCAAAATTGACAGATAATCCGAATGTTCCATCTGGAGATAAGGTATACACAGCCCTTGGCAACTTTCGGGATTTTCCTGATTTTATATTGTAAACACGACTGATAAAACCATCACCTTCACGATCATTCCAGATAACCTCTTCCGTTGATCCCGGAATCCATTGCAACATGCATCCCTGTTGCCAGCTCCAGGCTTTTGTTGTACCTATTTCCTTCCAGCGATTATCATATTCAAGATCAATTAATCCAATTTTTATTACATCACCCGGTTGTGGAGACCTAAAGATCATCCCTACCTCCATACCTAACGCATATCTTCCGGTAGGATCAATTTGCCATTTATCGTAATAGCCAAACCAATGCTGCACCTGACCATTTGTGATCTGATGTACCTGGTATTCCGAACCGGTGGTTTGGTTAAAGCTCATGGTTGGCAGTGCTGATAAAGCTAAACCGGATAATGCACTTTGCCTGATAAATTTTCTTCTATCCATGATTTAGTTTTTTATGGCATCTAATTTTAAAATGCCTTTTTAATTTTTTTGTTTTAAATATAGTACAAATGCTCTTATGTCACTTTATCCACCCGGTTTCGGTACTCCATTCCTCGCTATCCCAATTTGGCAGCCCCTGCCCTGCATTTTCAGAAATAAAGGGATGCCGCTGTTTAAATTTCCAGGGGCCATCAAAATCTTTGATATCCAGAATGCGGGCACATAGTCCTGCTATTTCCGTACGGCACCACGTTGACCACCAGTCTGCTTCTTTATCAATACCCAACCTGTTCACCGCGCCACCAGTCGGATGAAAACACTTCAGATTTGCCTCAAATGCTTTTTCCAGGCTCTCTTTAACCTGCTTTTCCCTAACCTTATATTTGTTGTATAAATTGGCTATTATAAAAACTCCGTCAATATCAGAGCTGTTATGGCTAAAATAATGAGGAGTAAATAAACCCGTGCGTGTTTGTGTTTTAATGGTTGCATCTATCGCATTTTCAGGATATGGTAAGTCGAAGTTAAACATAAAATAAATACCCATCTGATGCATTGCTCCCGCCATCATTCGATATAAATTGCCCGAATTTTTCGGATCCCAAAAGCAGGTTTCCGGATCAAAGTTTGCATCGTGCCAATCAAACCAAACCTGCAAGGCATCCTGTGCTTTACTATTACCCATCATCTTCCATTCATATGCGAATGCATAGGCCAAATCCATATCCAAATTACCAGCAGACCATGGATCATCCCATCCTAAGGATTCAATCCAGCTAACGACCAGTTCAGGCCTGTTGATCAATGCGTTTAAATAATTAAGGTGGTGAGGTGGTTTTTCCCAGGCATGAACACTTCCACTCATGCTATCCCGCTGATCGATGAACAGCTCATGCATGGTGTAAAACATTTGTGGATACAATTTAAAACCACTGGAAGCGGATGGGAACAGCCCATTTTCCAGTTGTTTATTTATATAATTAAGGTCAGTATTTTTTCTGGCGTATTCCAGTTCATTGAGCATCGCAAATATAGCCATACCACCCGCCGAAATGCCGCCTCTTTTATCGGCATATGCAAATACGTTTCTCTTCAATGAATTAAAATCAGTCACCTTGATTTTATCTTGATCAGCACTTTTTATTGTACCGCTAGCAGAAATTAAAGGTAACATCGAAATTCCTAATGCACTTTTACTCAATTGCGATATCATTTTACGGCGATTTATACCGTTGGACTTTATCATTTTTAACGATTTTATTTGGGTGTTTATGTTAGATAAACGTGAGATTCAATAAAACAGCTTTAACCAATCTGTTTATGACAAGCGATTTAACACATATTCGACATTAATATTTTTCAATGTTGTATGAGTTTATGTTGTCCAGCTTCATAATTTTTTCCTGTAGTTTTTGATAAAAATTGGAGACGCGGTTGGTATCATCAGCTTTCAAGGCATCCGGTAAGCCACGCACATTAATGAAAAAGTTGTCTTTAAATCTGCCTCCTTGCATTACATCTTTATCAAAATAGGCAATTCCGTTACCTACAAATAAATTGTTTTTATAATTTACCTCCACCGGTAATCCATCCCAGTCACGGTGGCCAAGAATGGATTGTGTGGCTGGTCCGGCAATAATGATGTTGTCGTGCACCAGGGCATCTTTAACACTGCTCACGATAGCGATGGAACCAATACCATCAGAAGCAATGTTGGTAACATCGTTGTAAGAAATATTGTGCCGGATAATATTACCATGTTCCGTGCCATTGTGGCCAAACAACATGTATCCTGCACCTTCATTGGAATGACTGTAGTTGTATTGAATGACACAATTTGTGGTGTGATTGTCTAATGAAAAGGGTGCACCATCTTTATCATGAGCAGCTTTGCAATGGTGGCCTGTATTGTGTTGAATGATGCAACTATCAGAATCGTAAAACCAGAGGCCGTTAGAAACTGAGGTAAGACCAGTGCGGTAAACTTCATTGTTTTCCATCACTGCCCCTTTGCATTGCCGGATGATAGCCCCATCCCGTACAATATCATGGATTAAATTATCATGTATATGCACGCCCCGAATCGGATATCGTTTTTCATCGGACCCCGGATCTTTATTTACTTTGTAATCACTGCCAATGCTAATACCGCAGCTTCCCAGGTCATGAACAATGCAGTTGGAAATAGTAATGCCATTCCACCACGTAGGTTGATGACCACCTTCTACCTTAAAAACAATGCCACCCCTCGTCTTTGGGGTATTTGTCCTTTCAAAAGCTTCATTGAAAACATCATGCACATCCAGGTGCGTTAAAGTTATATTTTTTAATTCACCTGCATTTTGGGCCTCCATTAATATACCGTATTGATTTCCGGGATTGGTAATTTCGAGGTATTCAACCCGTACATAAGATGGATTGAAAATAAAAATGGCTGCTCTGGTATCTTTGCCATTAATAACAGGCTTATCATCACCGCCATATTTACCGATTACAATTTCCTGTCCGGCAGCTCCTTGCAAATTTTCTAAATATATGGCACCGCTGAAAGTATCTCCAGCCTTAAGCAATATCCGGTCGCCTGGTTCAAAATTAACCTGACCCAGCCTTTGCAAGGAACTCCAGGGTTCATTGACTGAAGTACCTGAATGGCGGTCGTTTCCCTGACTACTACTTAAATAGAAGTCTCTGGCAGTTACATTACTTACGAAAAGAGTGAACAGCAAAAAAGATATATACCTTCCCATTTTTAAATCAGATTAATTATTCTGGTAAAAAGTAGTGACAGACCTGGCCGGAGCTGTATATATGATCCGGTTATTTTTTAATTTGTAATTACCGGCATCAACATATTGCTCGTTATCTGAAGTGCGGATGGCAGTAAATGATTTGCCGCTGCTACCTTTAATTACAACTGGTACCTCTTTGCTTTGCCCGGCATTATTGACAATAAGGAAAGCATCGCGGTGATCAGTATTTCTTCCACTGAAAGCAATCAACTTCACGTCTTTGTCATTAGATAAAACGTTGGCCACTGACATTCCTGGTTGCCCGGCACGGGAAATTTGCTTGTAAAAATAATAACCGGGCATAACTTCATATTGTCCTTTTTTATATACTTTAATGGCGGTACCGGGATTAGGGTCGCCTCCTACCCAATCGCCGGCGACTTGCAAAGCTGCCCATGGAATGATGGCATTTACACCTACATCATAAATATCATAATAATACTGATCTATAAATTCAACATCCATATCGCTCCAGCTTTTAGAGGTCACCCATACAGGTAAATGCCGGCCTGTTTTGTATTGTTTATCCACCCAGCGCAATTGATTAACACCTGAAGGAGTTGCACTATAAAAACTATGGCTGGTTATCAGATCCATGTTTTTAAATGCATGCTTCACATCTAATGCTATTTCAGTTGAATATCCATAAATGGTGAAGTACTTCCAGTTTGTAGTTTCACCAGGGGTAAGACCAATTTCGGGGACACCAAAATGATTTAGCATGCCAGGTAAAAACTGAAGAAAATCAACCACCTGTTCTTTTGGCCAGTACAGATTATAATCATGATCCAGGGTGCCTGGTGTAGAACCATCGGCAGGCCAGCGATTCTTAGCCTCTCCTTCGTTATGTAACGAAAGATACTTAACAGGAAAACCCTGATCTTCTTTCAAGAACTTTACCCAGGAAATCATATACTCCCCTAATTCGTATTTCATTGCCGGATTCAAATCCCTCCCCCTTACAAAACCTTGAATTGTCATCCAGGCTGGTGGCCCGTACAATGTCGTAATAATATTTATATCCCGTCCTCTTTTTTGGGTTTCAATAAGGCCATTTTTGACAAAATAGCGCATGTTTCCGGTGGTGGTTTCATGATCAAATCCTTTATTATTCATCTGGTAAGGATTATCATTATCGTTCACTGGTTCATGAAAGGGATCCAGAAACATCTTAACAATGCCTGGTTTCAACCCATCATCGCCAAAAACAAGTTGAATAATTTCCTGTTTTTGTGCTTCAGACAGATAGGAGAAACCTCCATAATCCTGAGGATTGGATGTATAATCCCTGGGTTGTGCTGCTTCAACATAGTTGACTCCAAAGCCATGCCATGGATGAAGGGAATCAGCAAAATTGACTTCTGTATAAATCCCTGGCTGAGAATAGGTAATAAAAAAGCAGGAGGTTAAAAAGTAAAAAATTGCAAATATAAATTTCATTTCGTTGGATTTTTGGTAGAACAGGATTATACGTTTGTTATTCATTCAACACTACTTCCACAATTTCTTCTATCCACTCGTTTTTTTCAGTATCAAATATATACCAGCCGTTAGGTACTCCTCCGTTGAAACACCAATAGGTCATGCTAAATCCATATTTTCTTGCCCCATCAACCACTGCTTTTGTCCAGCGTACCCTGCTGTCAAGGCCTCCCCACCTAACACTGCC
>JBEPYD010000166.1:0-8287 GCA_041641575.1 Bacteroidales bacterium | reverse complement strand
GGACGTAGTTACCGCATTTTCGGGAAGCTTTTCCCTCTTTCTGTATCTTTTGCCATCTATCTTTGGGGAGAATAAAGAATCATTAAAATGAAAAAAATATTCCTCCTTGCATTCCTTTCACTCATTTTGGTAAATGCAATAGCACAAAGTTTGGATATGCCGCTCTACAGCAGCGATAATATTACAGTTCTTGAAGATAACCCTACCATAAATCAAAAAAGCAAAATAAATATCAGCGGGCTCGATGACAACCGTCAATGGGCTTACCTTTTGTTTGATATCGCTTTATATGACGGCATGGTAATCAACGATGCCTACTTTCATTTATTTGGGAAATCATTATCAGGCAAAAAATCGAAAGTGGCAGTTATGTTTGTACCAGGCATAACAGAATTTGATAATATATTCTGGACGAATAAACCAACAAATTTTTCTGATACAGTAGGTTATTTCTATTTTGATACCACAAATGCAAAAGTGGGGTTTCAGGCTTCAGGTTTAGAATTTAATGGAATTACGCAGCAAGCATTGTTAAATGGGCAAAAAACCATTTGTATTGCCCTGCTGCCTGCAAATGAAGATGATCATGTAGAAATTACTGCTGAAGAAATTACCTTTTTTACAGGAAATGAAGTTTATTGGCCCCGCCTTACCTTTAACGTGGGAAATGCAGTGGCCATAAAGCCATCTGCTGATGCCACCATCAACAACATAAATCCTGATGTTAATTACAGCGACGGGAATTTAAAGGCATATAAGGATGCAGATGAAATGGCCCGGTCGCTCATAAAATTTGATATTTCCCCATTGTGGAACATACAACTTTCCCACATACAGTTAAATGTGCGTGCAAAAGCATACCATAGCACCCTTGAAGAGGATTTTTATGACGTTTATCTTGTTCCTGCTGATACGGGTTGGAAAGAGGAGATGGTTACCTGGAATAACGCCCCACTTTTAACAGAAGACACCATTGGTTACAGAACAATAAGGAGCATTTCTACAAGAATGCCATTTTTAAGCTACGGAAATGCTTTTCTTGAATATATGCAAGCAGCAATAGATAACAAGCAAAACCATGTTAGTTTCTATATTTTACCGGGTAAAGATGTACCTTCCTCGGCGGGTATGTGGATAGCTGAAAGAGAGGTGGGCGATGGGTATATGCCAAAGCTATATGCTGTTGCACAGAACCAGTCTTTGGCAGCGCCAAAGTTCTCTCCCGCAGAAGGTGAGTATACGGGTCAGGTTCAGGTTGAAATATCTTCTCCCCTCACTTTTGAAGATGAAATTTATTTTACTACTGATGGAACCATTCCCGATATTGACTCAGAGGTTTTTCCGCCCGATGGATTGTTGTCGGATACTTCTTTTACACTCAATGCTATTACCTGCAGAGGCTTATCCTGTAGCAATCCGGTAAGCATCAGGTATGAAATCCGCTGTCCGCAGCCTGTTTTGTTTCCGGTTGATACCATTCAAAGTGGTGCATTTCTGCTTACAATGGATGTTGGATCACCTGATGCACACATTTATTATACCACTGATGGAAGTATGCCTGATGCAACGGATAGTTTATACAACGCACCATTAATTGTAGAAGATACAATTATTATAAAAGTCATTGTGCTAAAAGAAGGTTGTCTGCCTGGCAATGTTCTTACCAAAACGTACTACGCAGGTAGCCGTTCTGGCAAGCCAATAGTAACACCTGAACCCGGCCTGTATATAAATTCTGTTTCTGTTAACATGATGCCCGTGGAACGGGATGCAGAAATTTTTTACGCCATAAATGATGATGCCTTTGAACCCTATGATAATAGTTTAAAGCTTATTGAAAATTCTGCAATAAAGTTTTTTGCAAAAATTAATGGAAAAGAAGAAAGCGATACAGTTTTATACAATTATTTGATAAAGCTTTCACCTCCTGCATATAATGATAGTGCTAAAAAAATATATTTTTCCACTTCAAGAGCAGATGCAGAGATTTATTATTTTATAGATAATGGTACAAACGATACAGTATTTCTCCCATACACTGCTCCTGTTAATCTTACCACTAATGCAACCGTTTACGCCTTTGCATCCAAAGAAAATTGTGTAAATAGTGATACTTTAAAGACTTCGGTTATACGAAATTCTTTTTATAAACCCAGGCATAATTATGATGCTAAAATGGAGCCTTTGGATAAAGTTATCAGTGGCGCCGGACAGGATTATAATGGCTATAAGAATTTTTATGAAGTAATGCCTGAACAAAAAAAGCCACTCATATATATGGCTTACAAAGGGTTAAAAGGAATGAATAGTTCTGATGAATTTGCCGGACTGCGGTCCTCCTTAAAAAGTTTTCCGGCATATGTAATTCCACAGATAGGCGTAGCCATGACGCATGATGGAGAACCGGAAAAACATTACGAACATCAGGTGGCAGCCGGGGATTTTGATGCTGAAATTCAAAACCTTGTAAACAGCCTGAGGAACATAGGACGACCTGTATATTTACGCTTGGGGTATGAATTTAACGGTCAGTGGAATGGATATGAACCTGAGCCATTTGCCGAAGCATTTCGTATGGTAGCAAAAGAAATTAAAAAAGAAAATCTGGATGTGGCTATGGTATGGTGTGGGTCAGCCGATGCTCCTTTTACAAATTTCATGGATTATTACCCGGGCGATGAATACGTAGACTGGTTTGGCGTGGATATCTTTGTTGCACCTCATTTTACAAGCCCGTGGACCAAAGCGATGCTGGATTCGGCACATGCACACCAAAAGCCTGTGCTAATTGGTGAATCCACACCACGAAATACGGGTACGCTGGAGGGAAAGGACAGCTGGTATAACTGGTTTGAGGGATATTTTAAATTTATTCAGGAAAATGCCGGAATTAAGATGTTTTCATACATCAACTGGAATTGGAATGAAACACGGTGGGATTGGGGAGACTGCCGAATTGAAATCAATGAGTATGTAACGAATCGGTTTAAAGGAGAAATGGATTCTGCATTTTACCTGCATGCCACTCTTGATGAGGAAGCTTACTGGGAAGCTATGGGTGATACAGTTGTAATTATAAATTCATCATTTGAGAGCAAGGCACCCGGTGTGGTTTTATTTCCAAATCCATTCTCCGCAGATCGATCATTTTCTGTTTATACGGTTGAAAAAGCGTCTCATTTTGCCCTTAAAGACATCATAGGGAAAGATATCCAAATCAATTTTGAAAAAATTGATGATACGAGAGCACGCATAAAGGTCTTATCAACGTTACCACAAGGTGTTTATATCTTAGAAGTATATTATGCCTCAGGAGGTAAATCGGGCCACCGCATTATGGTGCATGAAAATTAGCCTGTTATTTTGAATTTTCTCTAAAATGTGGAAGTGGAACTCCTTTGACTCCGGGGCGTGCCATAAACAATCCCCCGCTGGCAGGATACTGTGCAAGTTCTTTCGGGTCATTACCGGTGCGGGCTGTAGTAATGTATAAAACATCAAGGTTTTCGCCACCAAAAGTACAGGAAGTAACATTCTTGGCCGGCACTGATATTTTCTGCATTAATCTGCCAGTTTCCGGATCCCAGCGGTATACACCAAAGCCACCCCAGTGCGCAACCCATAGTTTATCCTCCTCGTCAATGGTCATACCATCAGGGTGTCCCAAATCTTCAGGAATGGTAACGGCTATTCCTGCAGGGGAAATATTACCGGTTTTTATGTCATAATCAAATGCCTTTATCTGGCTTGTAGGGGTATCAATATAATACATCTTTTTATGGTCAGATGACCATACAATGCCATTTGAAATTTGAATGCTGTCCAGTACTACTTTTACAGAGCCATCAGGATCGTATCGAAAAAGATGTGCGGATTTGTCAATAGTTCCCAGGGGCATGGTTCCTACCCAAAATCGCCCGGCAGGATCACATTTGCCGTCATTGAAACGGGTATAGGTCGTATTCTCATCCGGATTTTCCAGAAATTCCGTTACCCCTGTTTCAATATTGATTTCATAAATACCATCTTCAAGTGCCACCAGTGCTTTGTTATCGCCGGATGGCACTACGGTACCAATACGCTTGTTCATGGGGAACTGAATGGTATTGCCATTGGCAGGTTGGTAAATGTAAAACATTCCATTCTCAATATCTATCCAGAAAAGCTCCCGGGTTTTATGATTCCAAAAAGCACCCTCACCCAGTATTGCGCGGCTGTTAATAAGAATTTCAGCAGTCATATTCTCTTTTTCGGTGTTTATGTTTTGCTGGCATCCTTCCATTACCAGTATTACCAGCCAAACCAGCAAAAATCTGTATGTATGTGCAATAAAACTATTTTTAAAAGTTGTCATCAACAGATTAATTATTTAATAATTCATAAGGTTTAACAACTGCTGTGCCAATAGCATTACAAGGTAATATTTTTTCTTTTTACTGTATACTGTTTTTTTAGGATAATTGTTCTGTTAATGTTTATTAATAGCATATCCAGAAATATATCATGTTTTTTTCAGTAAAGAAAAAGTTTTATAGAAATGATATAGATTGTGGAATTGACGGCACAAATGGGGAATTGATGGCATATTATTACCCTTATTTTCTTTAAAAAAAATAGAATATATGTGTTAGGAGGGGGACTTTTCAATGCCCAGCAGGAATTGCCTTTTGTGCAGGAGATGAATAAATTTAAATGCTTCTTCCAAAACTATCGCTTCTTTAGCAGGAAGGTTTAAACTTTTGCCCTCATCTTCCCACCATTCTTGCAGGGTAGATTTTGAAAGCAAGGCTGTAAGCAATAAGTTACTGAATGGATTAAGGTTGATAAATTGTACCCGCCCTGTTTCAGGTTCACGATATACCAGTAAATAATAACTTCCCTTCTCAGGAATTGTTTTTTCTGCGGCGATTAGATGCACAGGATATTCCAGTTCGATAACCTGGTATTCCTGATTAAAGACAAAAATTTTGGAGGCTAAATCATTCATTTCAAGGGGGACATATGCATCCGGGGATATGTCCTGCATCATATATACAGCTATTTCTATCCATTCCAGTAGTAAAAGATCCGTAAGCCAGGGTTTATTTAACTGATCAGCAAGATTGTGCAGCCGCGCATACGCGTATAATTCTTTTGGAAGCCTCCACACCTGTGGTGTCTGACAATCGTGTTCGGCATGAAACTTTCTTATAATGTTATCCCATGCCTGTTCGCCCAGTATTTTTCTGGATATGGGAAAGGCATCATCCATTATGCCTTTTACTACATTATAAACAAGTCTGCGGTAATGGTGCAGTTTGTCATTACGTGCTCCCGGGAGGGTTATTTCTTTAACATCACGGCAGTAACCTGCCAATTGGTTTTGAAGGTTGGCGGTATTAGTCTGTGTGAACATGTTCTTTCTCCCAAACCTTATTGCAAATTCTTTCTATTTTATTTAATTCCTTATTCAACTGATCCAGTTCAGAAAAATTATAATCCCTTTCCAGGAGCACTGGCACAGGACCATTTAATTTTGCTATGGTTTCTTCAAATAGGTCATAAACCGGATCAATAATTGGTTGCCCGTGTGTATCAATAATCAAATCCTCTTCCACTTTTTCATGTCCGGCCATATGAATGTATGCTACCTTCTCAAGTGGCAAGCTGTCAATAAATGCTGTGGCATCGTACTGGTGATTGAATGCATTTACAAAAACATTGTTAACATCGAGCAGCAATTGGCAATCAGCTTCCTTTGCAATGGTGCTTATAAATTCATGCTCCGGCATTTCCGCAGCAACAGGCGTATAATAAGATACATTTTCCAGCACCAGCTTACGACCCAACAAATCCTGCACTTCTTTTATTCTGGCAACGATGTGATCCACCGCCTCATGCGTAAAAGGTACAGGCAGTAAATCATACAAGTGTGCATTATTTGCTTTGGTATAGCTCAGATGCTCTGAATATACCTGCACATTAAATTGATTGAGGAAACTTTTTATGCGCGAAATAAAATCGTAGTCAAGAGGGTCAGGACTACCGACAGAAAGAGATAATCCATGGCAGGTCACAGGATATTTTGATGCTGCTTCACGGATGGTCTTTCCCCATTGTCCACCAATCTCCATCCAGTTTTCGGGCGCAAATTCTATAAATGCAGGATTTATAGTACCAGCGTTTATTTCATCAGCAATATCTCGTCGGAAGCCAATTCCTGTATGTTTTTTATCTGCCATAGAGAGATGTTTAATATTTTAGGATAATTAAAAAAGAGGGAGCCCTTAATCAATTTGTGAAATGATCGGATGATTTTCTGTGGTCTTTGTGTAATGATTTATTAATGGTTCAGGCACCCTCAGAAAAAAGATCTAACCACATTTTCCTTCACCACATTTTGCCTCTTTGGTTTTGTCTTCCGATTCTTTAGTTTCAGCAGTTTTTGCTTCACCATCGGTGGCTTTTTTCTCAGTCTTGTTGTCTTTTTCTTTCTTATCTTCTTTCTCCTCACCACATTTTCCTTCGCCACATTTTCCTTCACCACATTTTAATTCACTAAACTTTATGGTAGATGTTTCATCCATGATCCGGGAAACACTATTCTGCAAACTGTTGGCATTAATTAAATTGGTGCGTAATTCAGCTCCGGATCCCAATGCTTGGCTTTCAAATAATGAGGCAGCGGATGCATCCTGATTTGAAAAACCAGCCATAGAACCAGCGATTAGGGCGCTTCCAAGAATTGAAGATACTTTTTTGATGTTTTTTTTCGTTTTCATGATAGAATTTTTAAAGGTTTTAATAAATTTTAATGTTATTTCTACTTACTCAGTCGGATAGAAATCACAAACCTTACATAAAGATATGAAAATCTTATTTAATACACTCTCCTTTTCTTTCAGAGGCATTTGTGGTTTGCTGAACTTTTTCAGCGCGTCCTCTTCACCAATCTTTACATTAAAATCTGAGGGTGGATGTAAAAAACCTGTTATTTTAGCATAACATTTATTAAAAGAGAGCATTGTTATATTAAAACGAGTAATTTATACTTTTATAAAAGTTTTTTTTTTGTCATATTTGTAGGAATTTCATGGTTTCTATAAAATGAGTTCTATTACTAAATCAAATATTAAATAAAAATTGTACAAATGGAAAAGAAGAAATTTGGTGGCAACCTCTCCCGCCGATCATTTATTGGTAATACAGCGGCAGCTGCTGCCGGGTTTACCATACTTCCCAGTTCAGTAATATCCGGATTGGGATATACTGCACCCAGTGATAAATTAAATATTGCCGGTGTGGGTATTGGTGGAATGGGCAGGCGTAATTTACGCGCAATGTCCAGTGAAAATATTGTAGCCTTGTGTGATGTTGACTGGAAATATTCACAAAAAACTTTTGATGATTATCCTGATGCTAAGAAATACTGGGATTATCGCAAAATGTTTGAAGAAATGGGCGATTCAATAGATGCTGTTGTTATTGCCACTGCAGACCATGCGCACGCTATAATTGCGGCACAAGCCATGGAAATGGGCAAACATGTATATGTTCAGAAGCCTCTTACACTTACTGTATATGAGTCGCGGTTACTTACAAAACTGGCGCAGAAAAATAAAGTCATTACCCAAATGGGTAACCAGGGAAATTCAGGCGAAGGTATCCGTAAAATCTGTGAGTGGATTTGGGATGGCCAAATTGGAGAAGTAACCAATGTACATACATGGACAAACCGCCCCATATGGCCCCAGGGACTTGAGCGTCCGAAAGAGAAAATGGCGGTACCTGATACCCTTAACTGGGATCTGTTCTTAGGACCTGCACCTGTCAGACCTTACCATTCAATCTATACCCCATGGAACTTCCGTGGTTGGTGGGATTTTGGTACAGGAGCACTGGGTGATATGGCATGCCATATTATTGACCCTGTTTTCAAGGCACTTAAACTTGAATATCCTTCAAAGGTACAGGGTTCTTCTACCTTAATTAATACAGAAAGCGCCCCGGTTGCAGAATTTGCGCAATACACATTCCCTGAGCGGGAATCATTGGAAAAAGTTGCAATGCCAGAGGTTACCGTGCAATGGTGGGATGGCGGTTTGCTTCCTCCACGTCCGGAAGGACTTCCTGAAGGTGTTCAAATGGGTAAAGATGGCGGCGGTGGCTGTCTGTTTGAAGGTACAAAAGGCAAATTAATGTGTGGTGTTTATGCCAAGCATCCATGGATCATTGGTATGGACGGTGAGCCGCAGGTACCAGAAACTTTGCGTCGCATTGAGCTTAGCCACGAAATGGATTTTGTACG
>JBEPYD010000165.1:0-8299 GCA_041641575.1 Bacteroidales bacterium | reverse complement strand
GGTAATAAACATCCAGAACAGGTAAAAATAAATGGCATAACTCACCGGATGATTAAACACTTTAACGTCCAGTTTTCCATCGTGGAGCAATTTGAGGAAGAAGATAACTGTCATTTCAATTAACAGTACTTCTGTGGGAATAGCCAGATTGAATCCTAGTTTTCCGGTTAGTAAATTTAGCGGAATAGATAAAGGAACAAGAAATACAGTGAGATAAAAAAGACTGTTGAGTGAATAAAACCCAAGCAAAACCATTGCCAGGGCAAAAGGTATAAGCATTACAATGAAAAACTCAGTGTATATGGCATAAATGTTAAAAACAACATATGCCAGGCTTATAAACAGTGTCCAGCGAAACCAGGTTTTATTGACGATGGATTCTTGTGGCATTCAATCAGACATTTTTTCTTACCCGATCATAGAGCAGAGATATGATTAAGGTGATAAAGACTGCAGAAAAAGTAGAAATGATTACGATAAGTGATCGTACAGGATAAGCTTTCTTTTCGGCCGGGTATGCAGAATCAATAATGTATGTATGTGAAAGCGCCTGTTTGGCTTCCAGCTCTGCTTCACTCACTTTGGTTTGTAAGTCTCTTTTTCTGTCGCGCCACATATACAAATGCTCACGTACATTCACATAGTTGTCGCCATATTTTGAAAAGAGATCTATTCGCTCCTTAATTTGACTAACAGCACCCCTGTTATTATCAATGAGTGCATTGGCATATCCTTCGGTGAGTCTTTCTACGGATCTTTCATAATCATGTACGCCCATCTCCCTGAGTAAATTCATTGAATCCCGGTAAAAAGTTTCCATCGAATCCACCCTTTGATATTCCTGCGTTACCAGCTCTAACGCACTAAGGGCACGCTTACGCCGCATGTTATTGATGGCTGTATCAACCAGGGCTGCAATATCATTGGCAATATTGGCAGCCATTACCGGATCTTCATCCAGTACGCTGATTTCAATGGCCATATAGGCTGTCCGTTTAAAATCCACATTGCTGTTAAAAGCCTGATACACGAGGGTTCTTGCAAATTTCGCATCAGGATCAATTTCATAATGACTGACCAAATTATAGGATTCGATAATACGATCGCGAATAAAATCGCTGTTCAGTATTTGCAGAATTCTTTCGGTCTCTTCCTCTTCTCCAAAAGCAAGAATACCAGCACGTCCGGATGTATTCATGCTTAACAGGGTTTGCGATAAGGAACCTGAAGCAGTGGGAAACATGGTTACTTCTGACTTGTATTTAGGTGTGATAAGAAGGGAAACAACAGCAGAACCAATAAAGGCTACCACACCGACAATAACAAAAAGCTTGAATCTTTTTATGATATAATCTATCAGGTTTAATGATTCAAAATCATACTTTTCAATTTCTTTTTTGGCCATAATAAATATTTAAAAATAATTAGTTAGCAGTGATGAGAAAGTAGTTTTTCTTTCCTTTTTGCACCAGCAAATACTTATCATTTAACAGATGATTTGCCGAAAAAATTGCTTCACTGTCTGTAACTTTTTCTTTGTTAATACTTAATCCGCCTCCTTTAATCAGACGGCGCAACTCTCCTTTAGATGCAAAAACACTTGTTTTGGTTGCGAGCAATTCAGAACAGGATATGCCATTGTCCAATTCCTGTCTGCTAAGTGTATAAGCAGGAACACCTTCAAAAATGGATAAAAAGTCGCTTTCTTTGATGCGTCTGAGGTTTTCAGTTGTTCCTTTCCCGAATAATATATTTGAAGCATCCACTGCCGCTTCAAAATCTTCCTCAGAGTGCACCATTACCGTAAGTTCATAAGCAAGTTTTTTTTGCAACAGGCGCATATGCGGTGCCTCCTGATGCTCTTTAACAAGCTGGTCTATTTCTTCTTTACTAAGCATGGTAAAGATTTTAATATATTTTGCGGCATCCTCATCTGTTACATTCATCCAGAATTGGTAGAACTGATAAGGCGATGTCATTTCAGGATTGAGCCATACATTGCCCTGTTCGGTTTTTCCAAATTTACCCCCATCAGCTTTGGTAATCAGTGGGCAGGTAAGGGCAAAAGCCTCTCCACCCGATTTTCTGCGGATAAGCTCAGTACCGGTTACAATATTTCCCCACTGGTCTGAGCCGCCCATTTGCAGCTTACAGTTTTTTTCCTGGTTCAAATAATAAAAATCATATCCCTGAACCAGCTGATAGGAAAACTCAGTAAATGACAGCCCTGTTTCAAGGCGTTTTTTTACTGAATCTTTTGCCATCATATAATTTACGGTAATGTGTTTTCCCACATCGCGTATAAAGTCCAGAAAGCTTAACTGGCTCATCCAGTCGTAGTTGTTTACCAGCTCAGCATTGTTTTTATCAGCATTAAAATCCAGGAACTTACCCAACTGATTCTTAAGCATTTCCTGGTTGTAACGAAGGGTTTCCAGATCAAGTAAATTCCGCTCTTCAGATTTGCCCGATGGATCGCCAATCATACCAGTGGCCCCACCAATAAGCACCAGCGGTTTATGTCCGGCATTTTGCAGGTGCTTCAGCAACATTACCGATACCAGGTGGCCAATGTGCAGGCTTGCCCCCGTAGGATCAATACCAACATAAGCTGTTGTCATTTCTTTTTCTAACTGCGCTTCAGTTCCGGGCATGATGTCATGAATCATACCTCTCCAGGTGAGTTCCTCAACAATATTCATTTTTTTACCTAATACTTTTTACTTAAAAAAATCGCTTCAAAGATAATCATTGCTAAATGAAAGCATTTGTTTTTTAAAAAAATATAAATAATAACGCTTTTGTTAATAGGAATAGTTTGTATACTTTTATTTTTATGAAGGTAAAAAAAGAAATTAGTTTCGATCTGAATCTTTCGACAGAGGAAGTAAACAGATTGAATATGCACAGCTTTTTAAATGTGCTTAATGTGATTATCGGTTCTCTTCAGTTGTTGGGCCACAAACTGGATAACAAAGAATTGTTTACCAAATCAGCAGAGGTTTCGTTCAATATACTTGATTCCTTTAAAGATACGGAACTCGCCCTTAAAAATGCCGAAAACATCTCAAATTATAAGCAGATAATTCTTGATGCGCTTGATGAAGCGGAGAAATTATATCATACCGAACCGGAAAAATCAGAGAACATTTCTTTTACCAGAAATAATTTATCAACGGTTTTTGATGTGGTTGATGTCCGGGTAAGGGAAATTTTATCCCGTGCACATGCCCGCGACAACTGGGAATTACATTCCATTGACCTGCTTATTAAAAACATGAAGCAAGTACTGGAGGCCATCAGGGAAAACAGCAGACGTAAATTTAATCTCAGTTATGACCCGGAGAATCATCCGGCAGACACTTACCTGGTATTATTCAGGATGGAAGCCTACCAGGGGAAATCCATTTTAATGCCTCCCGTATTGCAGGACAGCTTCAGAGATTTGATAGCAAATGCCAGAAAGTACACACCTGTAGGTGGCACGATTAAAGCATCTATTGTCCAGCATAAAGACGAGCTCGTGTTAAAGGTTTCAGATAATGGGAGGGGTATTCCGGAAAAAGAAATAGAAAAAGTAGTGGAATACGGCTTGCGTGGAACCAATACTTATCCCTCTGAGACAAAAGGTGGGGGCTTTGGGCTAACAAAGGCATATTTTGTTTGCCGGCAATTCCATGGTAAAATGTTTATTGAATCGGAAATTAATGCCGGCACCACCATAAGCCTTCATATACCTACGCCCTGAGGATTTCTGACTTTCTTTACAGGTGAAATCGACCGTATTCCGGTAAGCTAAATCATCAGCATACACCCAACATATTCCATAAAAAACGTACATATTTGTAGTGCACCAAACACAGATAAATATGGAAATGAGAGAAGCCAATAAATGCATTTCGCCTGACATAGAATTTCAGGATGGTGTAATTGATATTCTGGGGCGTTCCATCCAGGATTATCCCAATCAGAAATTTGAAAGGCTGATTAATGCATTTCTGCATTATAGCATGTCACCTCTGAAAACCACTGAAATAAACATACGTTTGGAATATATTAACAGCAGCACCAACCGTTTGCTGATGAACCTCCTCATTATTGCTGAAAGTATTAAAGAAAAAGGATTTCAAGTAACTGTTAACTGGTATTATGATATACATGATGAGCTTATGCTCGACCAGGGAAATATTTTTAAATCGCTCATTAATGTTCCATTTATTTTTATAGAGACTTAAGATTTTAGCTTTTTTTCTTCCTTTTTAAAGAGCTGTTTTAATTTCCAAAGCCATATTTTTTTCGCCACTTAAATTTCTATCTCCTACTTATCTTTTTACCAACAGGACCTCCTCACTGGGGGTATATCCTATTCGAACTGCTTTACTAAAAAGTGTATCTCCTGGCTGCACAGCAACAGGTTCCGTATACAACAGCCATCGCTTGTGCGGTTGGGCTGTATTTTTATTTATCATATAGGCAATTGAAGCTCCTTCGGTATTGGATTGGAGCCCAACGGCATTCTTTTTTAACAATTTAAATGAAGGGGCTTTGGTTTCCGGCTGCACCATCCCCGGCCACATACTAAGGATCAATTGTTTTTCAGTCATCCTGCCTTTATCATCTGTTTTTTTCATCCACGCCTCCAGTTGTGCATTCATACTTTCCACAACATCTGCGTAGGCAGGATTGTCTGCCAAATTTACCATTTCATGAGGGTCTTGCTGAATGTTGTATAATTCAATGGGTGCTTTTGTTTCCCTGAACCACTGCATTTGTTGGGCATTCAAACGACCCTGACTCTTTAAATACAGTAAAGCCTTCATAACACCAAGATTTTTTCTGAATTCAATATCCAGATAGGCTCCTTTTTCAGGATAATAATTCTTTATAAGTTTATATTGTTTATCTCTTATAGCTCTTCGCATATCGTACTGGCCATCCATACGGTCACGCGCAGCAAAAATATATTTGCGGGCAGGGGCTTTTTGTTCACCCCAAAAAGCCTGACCCTGCATGTAAGAAGGAATTTGAATACCGGCCATACTCAAAATGGTGGGAGGAATATCTACAAAGCTCACGAGGTCATCTACTACTGTACCGGCATGTTGTGCATTTGGAAAACGAATGATAAGTGGCACTTTTAAGCCAGAATCATATATTTCTCTTTTTTGACGTGGCAAAGGCCCTCCATGATCTGAATAAAAAATGATAATGGTATTGTTATACAAACCATCTTCTTTTAGTTGGTCTATAATGTCGCCAATTTCCCGGTCCATTACGGCAATATTGCTATATACCCGTGCCAGGTCTTCCCTTGCCGCTTTGGTATCAGGATAGTATGGCGGAACAGTCACCCATTCATGCGGTATGGTGACCGGATCATTGGCCCGCCCCCACACCTGTGATTCATGCGTTGTCATGTGATTAAAAATGGAAAAGAAAGGCATGCCTTCCGGACGGTTTCGCCAATGTGCCCTTGTGCTCGATTCATCCCAGGCGGTAATGGGTGTTTTAAACTGGTAATCCGTTTTTACATTATTTGTGCAATAATATCCTTCTGCCCGTAAAAACTCTGTAAAACATTTAACTTCCGACGGAGGCACGGCTTCATAAGGCACCTGGCCTTCAATTTTACTTGAGGTACGCATATGATTGGCTCCTATGGAAGAATGATACATTCCAGTAATGAGAGATGAACGGCTGGGCGCACAAACACCGGCTGTGGTAAATGCATTTGTAAATAGCACCCCTTCACTGGCAAGTTTATCAATATTGGGGGTATGCGCAAGGGTATCGCCGTAACAGCCAAGCATGGGGCTTATATCCTCTACAGTAAGACATAGAATATTCGGCATCTCCGGCAGCTTATCCCCAGGTATATCATCATTTTGATTGCATGATGTGGATAGCATAACTATTGAGAAGATACTGCTTACTTTAGCAGTAGTAGTAAAAAAAGATGAATATGGCAGGTTCATGTTCGCTTCTATTATTAGATAACTAAAAATAAATGAGTCTTGATTAATCGCGCAGGCATCGCACTGAAAATCCGTTGGTTTTCAGGAAATAATTACCGATATAAAGTTCTTTATATTTAGGTGGCGCCGGATACCAAAAGTTATCGAGCTGGCTGAACCAGGCATAATTTTCATCGGCCGCTGTGGCACTCCAGAACAAGGCATACATGTGCTGCCTTCCGAAATTGTCTTCATAGGCATTTCCGGCAGGCAGGGCTGTAAAGCCACTGGAGTTATTTCCGTCCCATGAAGGCTCATGCTGAGGCGTTACCTTCATCTGCTGGCCGGCATCTTCTTCACCAAGATGGTTAACCAGTTCCTCCCATTCCTGTTTGGAGGGAATATGCCAGCCTTCCGGACAAATATCCCTTCTTTCTTCCTTTTGTTCAGGATAACCCATAGCTTCGTGCCAGGTGTATAAACCACCATAAACTTCACAATTTTCAGGTAAATTATTGTAACATGTTTTTTCTATGTACCGGTTGTTGTACTGGCGCATATCATTCACCCGCCGGCCTGTATTCAGATTTTTGGCCATCCAGCACTGATCTCCGATTTCCACAGTAGGATAAAGCTTACCGTCTCGTTCATCCGTCAGGGTATCGCCACAGCTGAAACTGAGCGGAAACTCCTGAGCCTGAATAGCAGCAGGGGCAAAGGCAGCAATCAAAGTTGCTATGCCAAACAAATAAACAATTCTTATCATGAGGGTTTTTTAAAGATAATATTCAACAAATTAAGCCCGTAATTCTAGTAAAGGAATAAATATAGGCGTCATCAGAAAAAAAGTATTTTGAGACATTTTATTGTATCATTGCACAAAATTATAAAAATAGGGGACAAGGGAAATCTTATTTTAGAAATGGTGCTTCTGCAAATTTAGTTGAAATCAAAAAATAAGTATCAGGAATTTAGAAATCATAATTTCTCATAAACAGGCTTTACTAAATTTGTGTATCAAGAAAGCTAATTGATGTAATTTCTGCCAAACCATTTAAAGTTTAAAGCTATATGACTTAAAATTATTCTTTTTCTGGTCTTCTTAATTTCGTCTTCCGCATACTGAATGTTATAATAAACTTGTTATGCAAAAATCACAGTCCTGCCTACAGATTATCCTTTCTAAGCAATTCAGATGTACAAATAGTTGGCGGTTCAATTGGCTAAACATAATACTTTTCATTAAAAATGTGGTAATTTTAAAACGCTAAATTATCCTTACAAGCTATAAGATTAGAAAATAACATGAATCAGGGACTGGTAACAAAAGCTACAGGAAGTGTTTATTTTGTGAAGACCAAAGATAAAACGCTCTCATGCAAACTGAAAGGAAAAATGCGCACCAGTAAAGGACTGCGCAGCACCAGTCCTGTTGTGGTGGGTGATTGGGTTAAAATTGAAACTAACCCAGCCTTTACCGAAGGCGTTATTTACGAAGTTGAAGACAGAAAGAACTACATCATCAGAAAATCCACAAAATTATCAAAACATGCCCATATTCTTGCGGCAAATATTGATACTGCTTTCCTGGTGATAACCCTGAGGAACCCTGTTACAAATACTTCTTTTATCGACAGGTTTCTCATCACTGCTGAGGCGTATCACATTCCTGCCAGGCTTCTGTTGAATAAAGCCGATATTTATACCTCAACCGAAATTGAACAGGCGGAAAAATTGCTTGATATTTACAACAAAGCCGGATACGAATCTTTTATGATTTCTGCTGAAACGGGCATGAATTTCGAGAAACTACAACCCATTATGGAGCATAAAATCAGTTTGTTTGCCGGTAATTCAGGTGTTGGAAAATCCAGCATCATAAACCGGATAAACCCTGACATGAATCTGAAAACCAGGACAATTTCCGCATACCATAAAAGTGGTAAGCACACAACAACCTTTTCAGAGATGTTTGAGCTTCCTTTTGGCGGTTATATAATTGATACACCAGGAATTAAAGGGTTCGGGCTGATTGATATTCCAAAGGATGAAGTAGGAGGTTTTTTCCCTGAAATACTTGACCGGGCTTCGCAATGCCAATATCATAATTGCAGCCATACACATGAGCCTGGTTGCAAAGTAAAAGAGGCGGCAGCAACAGGAGAAATGGCGGAATCGCGATACAACAGCTACCTTAATATGTATTTTGATGAACACGAAAAATACCGAACCTGACAGGTAAAATTTAATTTTTAATGTATATTGCACTAAAAATATATGAAATTATCAATCAGGAGCCAATGTTACAACACTATTCAAACATTGCAGAATCAAATGTCAATAAG
>JBEPYD010000164.1:0-8321 GCA_041641575.1 Bacteroidales bacterium | reverse complement strand
CTTTACCATAATTGGCTCCCGGAATAATGCCCAGCAGACTTAACCCAAGGTAAATGGCTACCCCGGCAATGGCGATGGAGACAAAAAGCTCCAGTACGGCAGAGGATAAAATGGCGACTTTCATCACATTGGTGGTAGCTGTATTGAGTACTTTGCTTTTGTGCGATAAAAACCGGTACTGCGATTGCAGGTTGTCTAAATTAACAATTTCGGCAACAGTTTGGAGGCGGTTATAAAATACAGCCGAATATTTCATAAAAAGATTGATGTGTTTCTTGTGAAGGGATGTGGCCCCTACCCCAATCATCATCATTAAAAATGGGATAACAATTGTAGTTAAGAGCAGTGTAAAACCCACCCAAAATTCAATGCGGAAACTCAGGCTTAGCAAGATGAGAATTACAAGCGCGGAGGAAATTGCATATGGAATATAAAAGGAAAAGAACGGCTTAAGGTCGTCGCTTACGCGGGTAACCATTAATGTACTGGAAATAGAATCAGATTGATTATGGTGAAGCAGCGTGGGATATAACTGCTTTTTGATTTTCGAGACAATGGTGTTTCCCGCTTTATAATTTATCAGGGACGAAAAATGAGCAAAAACATATCTGCCTGCCAGAAAAGCAAGCGCGTACATCAGCGATTGTGAAAATATCTGATCCTTATCCAGCCAGAGGGCCGCAAAGTTTGATAAATACCAGCTAAAGCCAACAAAACAACCAGCACTTAAAATGGTAAATACCGAAGCGAAAATGTAAGGCCATTTTACATCATCTATCCATTTTATCAGCCATCGGGAGGGATTTTGCGGGTTACTCATTAACAGTTTTGTTTACCTTGCTTTTATAAAACTGCTAAAATAAATAATATTATCGAAGGAAACCGGGAGTGAAAAAATCAGTTAATTACACAGGTGTGTTTTTAGAAACAGGACATGCTCCAAGGTATTCGGGCAGAAAACCAACAAGCTTAAAGGGGTTGAACTATAATGATTTAGTTAACTGCGAAACTTCAGATATTTAGAACATGAAAATGGTAAAGAAAAGGCTTTAGTTCCAATGCTTGATCATGATTTTTATCTCCATATGTATGTTGTTCTATCCAAAGGAAGTTCTTCTGTGTAATGGGCTTGTCTATATTTCTCCCACCAGTCTTGATAATGTGTTCTTACTTCCAGAATTTCTCCACCACTAAGTCTCTTTTCCACCCTGCTATTCAGATCTAAAAGAATTGGAGTCAGCGAAGCAAAATCTTTTTCTTCAATAATTCCCTGCAAACACCATAGCAAGTATTCGCCAATCATAATAGATGCTTTATTCTCACTTACTCTGTAAGCGGGTATTGATGAAGCAGGATTGACCGGGAAATGGCCGCATGGAGAAACTATTGATGTGTCTTCAGCAAACTGTATGAGTAAAGGGATATGCTTTTTTTCAAAGGCTGGCATAATGGCCCAAAGCTTTTCTCCATCTTCCCCCAATGCATAGTTGTTATATGTGCCATTCTTTATTTGCTGCACAAATTGCTCAACATCAGGATTATCAATATCGAAGTCATCTTTTTCACAACTCAGGGAAAAAATTGCCAGGGCAACAAAAATTATTAAATTCTTCATAGCTGCATTTATTTTCATAGATGTAATTCTCTATATATTAGTTGCGTATTTAAATAAAAAAGATGGCTGCAAAACAATCCTCATTCGGATCATTAAAAGCACCTAATATAATAAGTAACCAGTATTAAACACATAAACTCACTATCCCAATAAAACCCAACACTGACCATTTCATTATCTAAACTTTAAAGTTACAAAATCCGAAGAGGAAGATCAGGACACAAGCTAATTAAAAAAAATATGGAATAATATCTGTGCGCGCTAAGAATTGCTCCGTATTTACAATTAATTAATTTTATTATTCTAATTGTTCATCAATCAATGTAGTTAAAAAGGATATTTCTTCCTGTAAGAATGAGTAGTTTTCTGCTTGCCTTTGATAAGCTGATTTTTTAAAGATTACCCAGGTATTAAATTCAGGATTCGATGCCAGGGCTGGTAGATCCAATTCCGGCAGGTTAGTCTCAATTCCGGAAAGTGCGTAAGAGATGGATTTTGTAGGTACAATGAGAGAGAATATAATTGGAAAGACATAATCTTGATTCATATCAAGTAATTGGTTGTCCTCGAAGTTGAGTTTGGTCAGTTTGTAATAATTAAGGATTTCGGAACGTAGATTCTCGCTTAAAATTAAATCGATTTTTCCGGTACTAATGGCCTGGTCAAAAGTTGTACTGGTGGTTTGAAAATAATTGTTGGTTAATATTTTTTCCAGTCCCCTGGAGAATGAATTATAATTGAACCTGATGTGTCCATTAACCATCAGAAGTATAGTGTCAACAGCATTTAATCCGTCATTTGCACCTTTATAAAATTGCTCAAGCAGCTGTTTATCGGTTATAAGATTTTCTTTTAAGTTGAGCAGCAACAGTTGCTCGTTTTTTCGTTCTTTTCTGTAATCATTCCAGGAATTGATTTGTAGCGCAATTAAAATTCCGATTACAACAAGCACTATTTCGCCTACTGCATAAAACATATAATTTCTGAGCTTATTTTCAGATATGGTTTTGAGACGAATTTTGCGGAGGAAATTAACCATTATTCTCTTATTAATTTGTAAGTATAGTTGTATGGGGCGTTTTCATTTTCTGCAAGTACAATCCTGGCGATATATACCGGGTATTTATTGATTCGTTTCCTGTATCCCATCTAATAGTTTTTCCTTTCATGTTAATCAATATGCAGTTTTCATAGGTTTCGGGAGATGCAATGTTGATTTGGTTTTTAAATGGATTAGGATGGAAAGATACAAACAGGGAATTCTGTGCATGTACATTCAAGGCGAAAGAAATGGTGAAAATAGTTTTCATAATTTTGCTGATGACATTTGCCGGATTATGCAGCCACTATTTCTTTGAATTTGCGAAATAGTCCGTGTGGGGTAACCATATTCCAGTAATCATAGTTAAAGGTAAATATACGAAATCCTTTGGTTATTTGAATCTAAAAATTGTCCAATGATTAGCTCTGCAATATTTATGTTTTCGCACAGCCTTTACTTTAATGCAAACTTTTTACTTTTGTGTGATACAAAATAATACCAGCATATATGTTTACAGAACTGATAGAATCTGATTTTTTTGGCTATGCAATTCTTCCTCTCCTCATTTTTCTAACCCGTATCATGGATGTTTCGCTGGGAACTTTGCGCATTATATTTGTGAGCAAAGGAAACAAGCGTATCGCTCCCCTGCTGGGTTTTGTTGAAGTTTTCATCTGGATTCTGGCCATCAGCCGAATTATGCAAAACCTTGACAATCCTCTAAATTACTTTGCCTACGCAGCCGGTTTTGCCACAGGTAATTATATAGGAATGCTAATTGAAGAGAAACTTGCCCTGGGAGTGATGAACATCCGTATCATAACCCAACAAAATGCCGATGAACTAATTGAAAAACTGCAGGAACATGGATTTGGCACCACCAGTGTGAATGCAAAAGGAAGAATGGAGAACGTGCATATTGTATATACCATTGTGCAGCGTACCAACATCAGTAAAGTAATCAAACTTATACAGGAATATAACCCCCATGCATTTTACTCAATAGAAGATATCCGTTTTGTAAGCAAAGAGTTGTTCCCGCTAAAGTCTGTTGATGTGCCACGTTCAAAAGTTTTCCCTTTTAAACGCACCCGCAAAGAAAAGTAGCATTACCTCCCCACTTCTCATCATGAATTAAATTTGCAGCAACTAAACAAATGTTTTAAATTGCACCCCTTATTTGAAATTATACATTAACTGAAATCATTTTGTCATTATCATGAGCCAAACCATCATCAACAGCTTAGCTGAATTTGAAACCTACCTTGGGAAAGAAATCGGAGTGTCTGAATATATCAAAATATCCCAGGAGCAAATAAATATGTTTGCTGACGCTACCCTGGATCACCAATGGATACACCTGGATGAAGAAAGAGCAAAAAAAGAAAGCCAGTTTGGAACAACCATCGCCCACGGATATTTAACGGTATCGTTGCTTCCAAATTTATGGCAAAATGCGGTACGTGTGGAAAACGTTAAAATGATGGTGAATTATGGCATCGAAAATTTAAAATTCAGTCAACCGGTGCTGGTAAACCAGGAAGTCAGGGTTAGGGTTTCCGTTAAATACATTAAAAACCTAAGGGGTATTGCAAAAATATGCCTGCACCCGGTGATGGAAATTAAAGGAGAGAAAAAGCCGGCTTTTGAAGGGGATGTAATTTTTCTGTATCATTTTAATGAATAGCATACAGAACAACAAACCTGGCAGGACACAGGCATATCGAAAAATAAAAAGCTACATGCATTTGCATGCGTGACCCTAGACAATGCCGAAAGGGGATAGAAATAACACAACGAGGCGTCAAAATGATACTATAGTTTTATATACCAGGAAAGTGACTGCATGTTCAAAATTCTAAGCGATTCTGACCACACTGTTATTTAAAACATTTTGAAGAAGTAAAACATGAATAAAAACAAAAATCATGTTTTCGAAAAGCCATAAGCTGAAATCAAAGCCTTTCATTAATAATAATTCATTAGGTGAAAGAGGAGCTACGTCAATACCAGGATTAATGGTAAGAACGATCAACACTAGCCCAACCTACATAAAGCAAAGATCAAAAACCATCAACCGCTGATTATTCAACTATTTACAAGCAATACCAACTAAAATACCCTATTTTTGAGCCAAAAAAACACAGATGGACACGCAACACTCGCAGGCACTCATTGAAAATGACGCGGTAATATTAGGTTTGTTACTCATCCTTTTGGCCGGAATCTTTTACACCAGCAATTCTTCGCATCCTTTTTTTAAGAAGTTCTACAAGATCTTCCCCATGTTGCTGTTGTGTTATTTTTTGCCCAGCCTGTTAACCACATTCAATATTGTTGATGGCGAAAGCTCTATGCTTTACTTTGTTGCATCCCGGTTTTTACTACCGGCCAGCCTTGTGTTGCTCACCCTCAGCATCGACCTGAAAAAGGTATTTCAATTGGGAAACAAAGCTCTTATTATGTTTTTAACCGGTACCATTGGTGTTGTGATTGGCGGGCCGCTGTCCATACTGATCACCTCCGCCATCAGCCCGGATCTGATTGGAGGTGCCGGGCCGGAAGCCGTGTGGCGGGGCATGGCCACCATAGCCGGTAGCTGGATTGGCGGAGGGGCTAACCAGGCAGCTATGTACGAGATTTTCAAACCCTCAGACCGGCTTTATTCCATTATGATTACCATTGATGTGCTCGTTGCGGAAGTATGGATGGCCTTTTTACTTATTGGCGTTGGAAAAACGAAAAAAATCGATAAATTCTTCAGGGCCGATGCCAGCAGTGTAACCCGTTTGCAGGAACAAATGCATAATTTCAGCATGAAAATAGCCCGTATTCCCAGCACTACTGATCTTATGGTCATCCTGGGTATTGGGCTGGGCATAACAGGGTTGGCACACTTTATTGCCGACCACATAGTACCCTTTATAGAGCAAAATGCCCCCTACCTCGACAAGTTCAGCCTGACTTCTAACTTTTTCTGGCTTATCATTTTATCCACTAGTGCCGGTATAGCGCTTTCATTTACAAAGCTACGAAATTTTGAGGGTGCCGGGGCTTCCAAAATTGGCACCATTTTTATTTACATCCTGGTGGCTACCATTGGTATGAAAATGGACATCACAAAAATTTTCGATAACATTGGGTTGTTTGCCGTGGGCGGAATCTGGATGCTGATACATGTTATCCTGCTTTTAATCGTTGGCAAACTTATCCGTGCACCGTACTTCTTTCTGGCCATAGGCAGTAAAGCCAATATCGGCGGGGCTGCAAGTGCTCCTGTAGTGGCAGCAGCTTTCCATCCATCGCTGGCGCCAGTAGGCGTTTTGCTCGCCGTGTTGGGCTATGCTTTAGGCACGTATGCGGCTTGGATTTGTGGTTTGGTTATGCAGGCGGCATCTGCAGGGGTTTAATCGTGTATTTCTATACTTTATATTCTGGTACGCCGTACCTTTATTGTATACGGATAAAGAGAATTTCTACAAATATTCAGGGCACTCCGCACCCAATGAAAACCACCTCTATTTCCAAGCAGTTCTTCCTTCTTTTTAGATTACCTCTGAAATAATATTCATTACCTTCCAAAAACCTTAGAAAAAACAGACTTAATCTTGTTTGTTAATTTTGAAAAAATGCCAGATTTTTTGGATAGCTTCTTCTGTGCTGTATTTTGACCTTTAATGCTTTCGTTTTGGGGCGAATTATTATCTAAACTTTGCTCCTTTTTTTCTTCTCCCAACACCCTAAGGTTTATTTCATTGGCCAGATCATCTTTGTAGCCGGAATGTCCGGGTTTGTATGACTGGTATACCTCCGTACGCTGGTTTCCATCCATATCAACATCTGTAAGTGCTTTTACAGAACTCATAAAGCTTTCCATTGAAACTTCATCGGCCCCTTCCTCTTCAATAACCCCATCAAATACCGATTTCTTGAAATCGAGCAGGTGTAATATCCTGTGCTCAATAGAATATTTAGCTATGAAATTAAATACACCTATCTTTTTCTTCTGCCCCAACCGGTAAATACGGGCAATACGTTGCTCCAATACAGCCGGGTTCCATGGCAGATCAACATTGATAAGAATATTGGCAGTTTGAAGATTTACCCCTACACCACCAGCATCAGTTGACAGAAACACCTGTATTTTTTTATCTTTCCTGAATCTTTCTATGATGTCGTTTCTCTGTTGGGCTGATATATCACCGTTAAGGTAAACAAAACTTAACCCAAGTTTATCGAGCTCATCAACAATAAGCTCAAACATTCTTTTCCATTGACTGAAAATCACAATTTTGTTGTCGCGATTTTCAGTAAGTTCTTTTACCAGTTTTGTTATATCTTTAACCTTATCGCCTTCTTTTAATTTCTGGTTTAGTATGTAAGTATTATCAGATACCATTCGCATACAATTTAACCCAGTGAGCAGCTTTTCCCGCTCCTCATCCGTCAGATATCCCTTAGAGACCCATCGGTTTACCATTTGGCATACCACCTCATAGTAATCCAAATGGTACTTCTTTTGCTTCTCTGTCATTTCAACAAAGAAATTCTTGTCCATGCGGCCTGGTAGCTGGTCTGCTATCTCTTTTTTGGTACGACGAATGAGCAGTGGCTCTATGGTTTTGTTTATCGAGCGAAGATTTTTATACCCGCTCAGCTTTCCGTACTCATCAAGACGTTGGTGGTTGTCAAGAAATTTATATAATGGCCCCAGCTTGTAACGGTCAACATATTCAACTATGGAATGCAATTCATCAATGCGGTTTTCCAGCGGTGTTCCAGTGAGTACAATTGTATACTCGCTTTGTATTCTTTTTATGATTTGAGCGGTTTTTGTCTTCCAGTTTTTTATACGCTGAGCTTCATCTATGATAACCAAATCTGGATTCCATTCAAGTATATATTCCAAATCGTTCTTAGCAACACCATAACTCATTATTTTAAAAAACGATTCTTCCTTGTATAAATCCGTTCTTTTGTGAATTAAACCTTCCACGATGAGCGAACGCCGGTCGGCAAATTTATCGATTTCTCTTTTCCACTGAAATTTTAACGATGTGGGGCAAATAATCAAAACTTTTGAAACATCAAGGTAACGGGCAAATAATTCAACAGCAGCAATTGCCTGAATGGTTTTTCCCAGGCCCATTTCATCGGCAAGCAACACGCGCCCGGTTCTGAATATCTTCATTACCCCTGCTTTTTGATAATTGTAGAGGCTGGCATTTATTAATCCATTAAAAACAGGACTCTCAATGCCTTCAGGGAAAATTTTATCCGCGATTTTCAACCGGTCCAGTTCTTTTCTTTGCTGGTTTATTTGTTCAAAAACATCGGGGTAAATCTTTAATTCAGTGCTGGCATTTGCATTATTTTCAATAAAAACATCCAATTCGTTCATTTTTTCAGGCAACAGGTAGCCTTCCGGGTCAAAAAACGCTGTTTCAAGTTCAAAAGTAGTGCTTTTATCAGGCTTCTTAAGCCATACCTGTTGTTTGTTATTGTAATCTATACTTAAGGATGCATAACTTGCTTTTGGAGGTTTCTGATAAATTTTCTGGTATTTTTTATACTTCAATAATGAATGCAACACATACTCTATGTGTTTACAGGTACCTAAGTTGTTCACAGCAAAATCAGGGCAGGAGCAAAAATTATTGCTCA
>JBEPYD010000163.1:0-8382 GCA_041641575.1 Bacteroidales bacterium | reverse complement strand
ATGATTCGGAAAAGACTGAGGATAATTTTACCTGTTTCACCGCCGAATTCAAGGCCGAAGGCCATACCATAATTTTCAGTGAAGTGAATAATAAACCAATCACCCAATACATGAATTTCCTCACCCAGCATCATGTTGGTTTTAATAATGATCTTCAATACCTGATCGGCTATTAAAACCAGAATAACAGTGAGTACAGATTTTTGACTTAAAGACATGAATAATGAAATTATAAAAAAGCGTTTATGATATACCTCATAATTGCCCTTTTTGTTCAAAAAGTATGATCAATTAGTGATTATTCCTGTCTTTTTTAACGCTGTCCGTTTTTTGCTTCAATGCTTAAAGTTGCGTGTGGCACGGCTTTCAGTCTGTCCTTATTGATCAACTTGCCGGTTTCACGGCAAATACCGTAGGTTTTGTTCTCAATGCGTATAAGTGCAGCCTGTAAATGCTGGATGAATTTCAGCTGCCGTTGTGCCAGTTTTCCTGATTCTTCTTTGCTTAATGTGGCAGCGCCTTCTTCAAGTACTTTAAATGTTGGAGAAGTATCTTGTGTATCATTGCTTTCACTTTGTGTTATGGCACTTTTCAGCAGTTCGTAATCTTTCTTGGCTTTTTCCAGCTTGTCCTGAATGAGTGTCTTAAACTCTTCGAGTTCCTGATCGCTATACCTTGATTTTTCAGTCATAATAGTATGTTTTAATAAAAAATAAACTAGTCAGTTAAGTTAATATTTATTTTACTTTTTCCACGAGAATTACCGTACTTAAATTCTCTTCAATCTCAATTTCCTTCGCTTCAGTTGATTTTATTTCTTCCTGCAATTCAATAGAATTTGCAAGGGTTTGCATGCTGATGTATTCCTTGTGTTTTTCTACTGCTGTATTCAGCTCGTTTCTACTTTCCATTACAATTCGAATTTTATCGGTAACATCATAACCGCTATCCTTCCGGATATTTTGAATGCGGTTTACAAGTTCCCGTGCAACACCTTCATAACGCAAATCATTGGTAATTGTTACGTCAAGGGCAAGAGTTAGGTTACCTTCGTTAGCCACTAACCAACCCGGAATATCCTCTGAGATAATTTCCACATCCTCACGTGTAAGGGTAATATCTTCACCATCAATTTGGGTTGATAACCTGTTTTCCTTCTCAAGCTGCTGAATATCTTCCTGTGTAAATGTATTGATCCAGGCTGAAAGCTTTTTCATCAGTTTTCCGTAACGTGGGCCAAGTTTTTTAAAGTCAGGTTTTACCCTTTTCACAAGAATGCCGGAAGTGTCAGAAATATATTCAATTTCTTTTACATTTACTTCTGCCATAATTATTGACTTTACAGCTTCCACTTGTTCGATAAATATTTTATCTGTAGCCGGTATCATTATTTTCTGCAAGGGCTGTCTCACTTTAATATTCACCTTACGACGAAGTCCCAGAACCATAGAAGATACTTTTTGTGCTATTTCCATGCGTTCCTCAAGCGGCTTATCAACATAATGGCTTTGAGAAACCGGGAAATAGGCCAGGTGAACTGATTCAGCAGTGTCCTTTTGGGATACAGCATTTAAATCAAGGAACAACTGGTCGGCGTAGAATGGCGCAATGGGCGAAATAAGCCGGGCTATCGTTTCCAGGCAGGTGTACAGGGTCTGGTATGCAGCAATTTTATCATTGTCATAATTCCCGCCCCAAAACCGTTTACGGTTTAGACGTACATACCAGTTACTCAGATTTTCAGTTACAAATTCCTGAATTGCTCTGGCTGCCCTTGTTGGCTCATATTGGCCATAAAACTCATCTGTTTCAGCTACAAGCGAGTGTAACAGGGATAAAATCCACCGGTCTATCTCGGGTCTTTCCTGCACAGGAATCTCCTCCTCCCTAAAGGTGAACTGGTCTACGTTGGCATACAATGCAAAAAAGGAGTAGGTATTGTAAAGGGTGCCAAAAAATTTCCGGCTGGTTTCATCAATGCCATTCACATCAAACTTGATGTTGTCCCAGGGCTGGGCATTGGCAATCATATACCACCGCAGTGGGTCAGAGCCGTATTTGGCAATAACTTCAAATGAGTCAACGGAATTGCCCAGCCTTTTCGACATTTTATTGCCATTTTTATCGAGCACCAGGCCGTTGGAAATGATATTTTTAAATGCTTTGCTGTCGAATACCATGGTGGCTATGGCATGCAGGGTGAAAAACCAACCACGGGTCTGATCAACTCCTTCTGCAATAAAGTCGGCAGGAAAGTTCTTTTCAAACGCATCGGCATTTTCAAACGGATAATGCATTTGTGCGTAAGGCATTGCACCGGAATCAAACCATACATCAATTAAATCTGTTTCTCGCTGCATGGGTTTACCGGTTTCAGATACAAGTACAATATTGTCAACAAAAGGCCTGTGTAGGTCAAAATGGCTGTAATTTTCAGCAGAGTTATCTCCCTCCTGGTATTTTTCCAATGGATTTTGGTCCATTACGCCGGCCGCTACTGCTTTTGCAGCTTCTTCTTTCAAATCTTTTACTGATCCGATGCATTTCTTTTCTTTTCCATCTTCTGAAACCCATACCGGAAGTGGGGTTCCCCAATAACGAGAGCGGGAGAGGTTCCAATCCACCAGGTTTTCAAGCCATTTACCAAACCTGCCGGAACCCGTACTTTGGGGTTTCCAGTTAATCTCGTTGTTCAGTTCAATCATCCGTTCGCGAAGAGCCGTAGTGCGTACAAACCAGGAATCAAGAGGATAATATAGAACTGGTTTATCTGTGCGCCAGCAGTGCGGGTAATTATGCACATGCTTTTCTACACGAAATGCTTTGTTTTCTTTCTTCAGCATTACCGCTATATCAATATCCACGGTAGGGTCTTTTTCTGTAAGCTTTGTATCATAAGCATTTTTGACGTACCGTCCGGCAAAAGCCTGGTATGATGATTCATTTACATATGCCTGGTAAAAATCTTCAGCCATTTCATTAATGGGAACAAACCGGCCTTTTTTATCCACCAGGGGCATAATATTCCCGCTTTTATCTTTTACAATGAGCGGTGGAATATCGTTTTGTGCAGCCACCCGGTAGTCATCCGCACCAAAAGTGGGGGCAATATGCACAATGCCTGTACCGTCCTCAGTAGTAACAAAGTCTCCCGTAACCACCCGGAAGGCAGGTTTTTCAGGTTGAACCCAGTCAATCAACTGCTCATACGAAACCCCGGCCAGCTCAGTGCCCGTAAAAGTACCGGTTTCTGTCCAGGGTATTTTTTTATCCCCGGCTGCATATTCTTCAAAAGATAATTCTTTGTTTTCTTCGGGAAAATATTTGGCGGCCAAATCGCTGGCAACCACAACATTCACAGGCTCACCCGTATAGGGGTTAAATGTTTTTATCTTTTTGTATTTTATGTCTTTTCCTACAGCCAGCGCAGTGTTGGAGGGCAATGTCCATGGGGTGGTTGTCCAGGCCATTAAGTGCACGGTTTCTTCACCATCTGCAAACAGAAATGCACTTTTATCATTTTTTATAACTTCAAACTGCGCCACGCAAGTGGTATCCTTTACATCGCGATAACAACCTGGTTGGTTCAGTTCGTGCGTACTGAGACCGGTACCTGCGGCAGGAGAATAGGGTTGTATGGAGTAGCCTTTGTACAGCAGGTCTTTTTCAAATAATTGCTTTAGCAGATACCACAACGTTTCAATGTAGCGGTTGTCATATGTAATGTAAGGGTTATCCATATCAACCCAATACCCCATTTTACGGGTTAAATCTTCCCACTCCCGGGTGTATTTCATTACATCTTTACGGCAGAGATCATTATATTCCTCAACAGATACTTTATCTCCTATATCCTCTTTGGTAATGCCAAGGGCTTTTTCAACACCCAGCTCTACAGGCAACCCGTGGGTATCCCATCCGGCTTTCCGCTTTACATGCTTTCCCTTTAGGGTTTGGTAGCGGCAAAAAATATCCTTTATGGCACGTGCAATAACGTGGTGTATGCCCGGCTTGCCATTGGCAGAAGGCGGACCTTCATAAAAAACAAATGAATTATGTTCATCACGTGAAGAAAGGCTTTTGTCGAAAATTTTTTGTTCCGTCCACCGCTCCAGTATCGCTTTGTTTATTTCGGATAAATCTAACTTTTTATGTTCAGAAAACTTTGAAGCCATGCTTTATTTTTTTGCAGTAAATATCAAATATTCAGGTTTTTGAAAAATGATGACAAAGATAGACCGAAGCACCTAAAAAACAATAGGAAAATGCTAAAAAAATCGTTGTATATATGTATTTGGAGGGATATAAAAACAAGTTATTATATCATGGGCTTTCCACTTTTCCAAACATGGTTCAAAACCGCCGATAATGTTGTATTTTTGCATCAAAATAGTTATATGTTTTATGCAAACGCCAGACGAGTCTATTCAAAAATTTATAGAAGAACACCATGTGCTAACCCTGGCTACCAGTGTGGATAATAAACCCTGGTGTGCCAACTGCTTTTATGCCTATCTGCCCGACGAAGTTGCCCTTGTCTTTACTTCTGATGCTGATACGCGACATATAAAAGAGGCGCTTAAAAATCCCCGTGTGGCAGGATCTATAGTACTGGAAACCGAAACTGTGGGCAAGATACAGGGGCTGCAGTTTACCGGCATCCTGGCAGAACCAGAGGGGAAAGTTATCCACGATAAAATAAGAAAAAGATACCTGAAACGTTTTCCTTATGCCGCTGTAATTAAAACCACCTTGTGGTTGTTGCAGCTCAACAGCCTTAAATTAACGGATAACCGCCTTGGATTTGGGAAAAAATTATACTGGGACAGAACTGAGGCTTGAGTTTTTAAATTATGGGAACATTTCTGTTTAATGAAATTATATTTGGACCGGTGAAAAGCCGTCGTTTAGGCGTATCATTGGGTATTAACCTTTTGCCTACAGCGGTAAAAATATGCAATTATGATTGCATTTATTGTGAGTGTGGGTGGACAACCCCCGGTAGCAAACCCAGCGCAAAGCTGCCGGATAAAAAACAGGTAATTCTTGCTTTGGAGGAAAAACTTATTGAAATGAAGCAGCTGAAGGAATTTCCTGATACCCTTACCTTTGCAGGAAATGGTGAACCCACACTGCATCCTGATTTTAAAGACATTATCCGCAACACTATCAGGTTGCGTAATGAATTTTTTCCTGGTGCAAAAGTTGCCGTGTTATCCAACGCTACCACTGCTGGCAAGAAAAGTGTTTTTGAAGCCCTTTGCATGACAGATCAGAACATTCTTAAACTTGATACCGTAATTAATTCCACATTCCAAAAATTAAACCGCCCGCCCCGCGGGATGAATGTCTCGTACGTAATTGAAAATCTGAAACTATTTAAACAGAATTTTATCCTGCAGATTATGATGGTGCGCGGTAATGTGGATGGCGATAACATAGATAACACCACGGCAGAAGAGCAACAGGGATTAATCAATGCGGTGGAATTATTACAACCCTCTTCAGTTATGTTATATACCATTGCCCGTGAAACACCGGCAAAAGGGCTCGAAAAGGTTTCCCTGCCGGAATTGCAGGCATTTGCATCACGAATAGAAAAAATGGGTATTCCGGTACATATATCCGGTTAGCGCTTTGGCTTTTTTTTCTTCGCTTATGAATTTTCATATTTTTCTCATTACCTTTAATGTTAATTAGCTACTAAATACTATTATAATGCTTAAAGAAAACCTTGTAGAATACATCTATAACAGTATTGTATCGCATAAAAGTTCACCTGCATTTTCTGACTACAACGGCAAAACGTTCACCTATCAGGAGGTGGGACAGAAAATACAAATGTTACATGGCTTATTCCTTGAACAGGGGGTTAAGACCGGGGATAAAATATCGCTTGTGGCCAAAAATTCTTCGCACTGGACCATCATTTACCTGGCAGCAGTAACCTATGGTGCTGTTATTGTACCTGTTTTACCAGAGTTTAAAGAGCAGGAAATTACCAACATCGTAAATCATTCAGATTCCGTTTTGCTTTTTGTAGGTGAAATGTGGAAGGAAAAACTTGATTATAATGAAATGCCTGCCTTAAAAGGCGTATTAAGTGTTGAAAATTTACAGCGGGTGCATGGCCTTTCCCCGGCAGAATCAAAAACAGATTTTACAGAAAAACCACTTTCTTTCCCTGAAGTGCCTAACAATGCATTGGCCGTTATCAGCTATACCTCCGGAACCACAGGCTTTAGCAAAGGCGTGATGCTTTTGCACAACAGCCTTTCGGCAAACATAAAATATGCCCGTGAAAACATGCCTTTAAATGCAGGTGATGCCATTGTTTCTTTTCTCCCTTTGGCTCATGCTTATGGCTGTGCATTTGAATTTTTGTTCCCTTTTACATTGGGGTGCCATATTACATTTTTAACCAAAACACCATCACCCGGCATCATTGTGGAAGCTTTTGGCAAAATTAAACCCAGACTTATTTTGTCCGTGCCCCTGGTAATAGAAAAAATATTTAAAAAACAGATTTTACCGGCAATTGAAGCCTATCCCGTTAAACTCCTTATTCGCATTCCTTTGTTGAACAAGTTGATCTATAAAAAGATATATAAAAAACTGGCAGGGGTTTTCGGGGGCAATTTTCGTGAGTTGATTATTGGCGGGGCTCCTTTTAATGCTGATGCAGAAAAATTCTTCAGAAAAATTGGTTTTCCTTACACAGTTGGTTATGGTATGACAGAATGCGGGCCGCTGATTACTTATGCTTCATGGAAGACCATAAAATATCGTTCTTCTGGTCGGCCTGTAGATACACTGGAGCTCAAAATTGACTCCAACGATCCATACACTAAGGTTGGAGAAATTATGGTGCGGGGTGACAATGTGATGGAAGGATATTACAAGGATAAAGACGCAACTAAAAAAGTGTTTGACAACGATGGATGGCTGCATACCGGCGATCTGGGAGTGATTGATCAGCAAAAGAATCTTTTTATTAAGGGGCGAAGTAAGAGCATGTTGCTCGGACCTTCCGGGCAAAACATTTACCCCGAGGAAATAGAATCACGCATCAACAACTTGCCACATGTTGCAGAATCAGTTGTTATTACAAGAAACAACAAGTTGACAGCGTTAATTTTCCCGGATCAGGAAATAATAGAAAAGGAAAAACTTGACGAAGAAACGTTAAAGACAGTGTTAAACCAGGATCGTAAAAGACTAAATAACGAGCTCCCGGCGTATATGAATGTGTCAGAATTTGCTCTTCACGAGCACGAATTTGAGAAAACGCCCAAGCGTAGCATCAAACGGTTTATTTATACCTGATGTATCGCTTCTATTTTCAACCCAAATATAAATCCAGGTGTTAGTGTGATAAAACATGTTTCCAATACGCGATAGTATTCCTTCACGCCGCTTTCCCTTTATGAATTATCTCATTATAGCGGCTAATACGTGGATTTTTATCCGGCAACTGGGTATGGAGGAAGAGGAATTGCGCCAGTTTTTTTTCACTTTCGGAATGGTGCCGGCACAATTCACTGATCCTTCTGCAGAGGGTTTCACCGGTTTTACGCTTATGGGCCTGTTCCCTTTTGTTACAAATATGTTCCTGCATGGCGGATGGCTGCATTTCCTGAGCAATATGTGGACACTCTTTATCTTTGGAGACAACGTGGAAGATCGGATGGGACCTTTCCGTTACCTGATGTTTTATCTGCTTACGGGAATGGCGGCCAGCCTTACACACTTTTTCTTATACGCCTATTCACCCATTCCTACTTTAGGAGCCTCAGGAGCTATCTCAGGCGTGATGGGGGCTTATCTTTTTCTCTTCCCCCTGGCAAAAATTACGTTTTTATTTCCCATTTTATTTATTCCTTTTTTCTTTAATATTTCAGCTTACGTTTATATTATTATCTGGTTTCTTACGCAGCTTTTCAATGGCCTTTCAAGCTACATGTTCCGGTACAATAGCCAGGGAATTGCTTTTTGGGCACATATTGGTGGTTTTGCTGCAGGTGTGCTGGTGTACTACTTTTTTGTGAATAAACGGCGCAGAAGGAAATATGTATAGGTGCACTACTATATCGTAGTATGTTGTAATTTTCACACCATGCCTGAATATTTTACCAAATGTGCTCTAAGCGGATAGCTTTGGGCTTCAGAAAATAATACGTCCCGAACATCATCCTTAAAAACAGTAAAAAAACCACAATTAATATGCAAATCACTGACTGATTTATGGGTTGGCGTATTTGTTTAAGTAAGGCACGTGTATATTCAACAAAAAATGTACTATATTAGTGTTTTTAAAGGCGAAACTACAATAAACCACAAATGCACCTAAAAAACCGGCATTTTCTGATGCTGTGCTATTTT
>JBEPYD010000162.1:1127-8392 GCA_041641575.1 Bacteroidales bacterium | reverse complement strand
TGGTGACCACGGAACGGCTCAAAGGTGAAGAAAAAGCAGACCGCACTGTTTTTACGGTAAATGAGAATTTGCGAAAAGCAGCTTCTAAAGGGCTGGATTTGCTGAAACTGATACCGGGCGTGCATGTTGATTTTCAGGAAAATATCTCCCTGGAGGGAAGCGGGAATATCCTGATTTATGTAGATGATGTGGAGCGAACAAAAGAGTTTGTTGCCCAGCTCGATCCGGATATGATTGACAAAGTGGAGATAATCTCCAGCCCCGGAGTACAATATGATGCATCCGTAAATGGTGTTATTAAAATTGTACTTACCAAAGAAAAGCGGTACGGCATCAACGGAAGTGTAATGGCAGAAATTCCAAATCCGAATACAGTTATTATGAATCCCGCTGCAAATTTGGAATATGGCAATCAGAATTTTCGGCTTTATGCAGGAAACCGGTTGCATTACGAACTCTTCTCAAGCAATGAGGATAATGTGCTTGAATATAAAGATGTAAATACCGGCCTTGAAAAGTTTGAACAATACGGCAAGGGGAAAAATTCCTGGCGCAATAATTTTTTCAACTATGGTGCTGACTGGTTTATCAGTGACAAATCAGCACTGAACCTCTATGGGAATATATCCAGCCACAAGTTTGTGTATGATGATTTTTTGTATGATAATTTCGCCCATTATACAGATAACTCACTGGACTACTGGACAACATTAAAAGACCAGCAAAGTGGAGGTGCTTCCCAATTTGTGTCACTTTTTTACAAGCAAGAGCTGGGCGAAGAAAATAAATTCACTACAGAGCTCAATTTTTATGATTATTCCTCTGAGAATAATACAGATCTGCTGGATACTTATTTCAGCGACACCTCAGCATTTGCTGAAATTACAAATAAAATTCTCAGGAACGAACAAATCCTGAATAACCGAACATCAACAGAATACAAGGCTGATTTTACTTTTGTGGCGTGGGGAATAAAACACGAAACAGGCTTGCGAAACTATTTACAATGGATGAAGAGCCGTGAAATGGATGAAGGAATTGAAAATGGGTTATTTGAATTTTCAGAATGGCGGCAGGCCGGATATTATAACCTTTCAGGGAAAATAAAAAATCTGAACTACAGTGGAGGTATCAGGTTAGAGCATTCCAATACCTTACTGGAAAACCAGACAGAATCTGCCTATTGGGCTTTTCTGCCCCAACTCAACCTGCAGTACAAGCTTAAAGAAGACCAAAGCCTCAAGGCCTCTTACCGCCGCAGTGTAAACAGACCCGGCATCGACCAGCTAAATCCGTTTGAAGTATGGCAGGATTCCCTTCATGTAACTTACGGAAATCCGGAACTTGACCCTGCATTTTTTAATGAAACAGAGATAAAATACACCCGGAATTTTAATAGCAATTATATTTCTTTTGATGTATTCCTGAATACCAATAACAATGGCATTCAGCAGGTAAACAACCTCTCTCCTGAGGGCGTTTTTATCAGCCGTATGGCCAATATTGGCAAAAGCATGGAATACGGTACAACTTTATCAGGAGCCTGGCAACTGACAAAGTGGTGGCGGTTACACCTGTGGAGCCAGCTTGCACACAATATTTTTTATGAAGATGCCACCACAGATAAAATTCTGGCGGATAAATGGAGTATGAATAACCATTTTACCAATGTTTTCAGTCTCCCAAAAGAGTTTACTTTATTTGCTGATTTTAATTATCGTACCCCACATTTAAACTATCAAACAGTTTATACACGCGATCCGCTGGTGGTAACAGGGGTAAGCAAAAAGTTTGGTGAAAGCTGGGAGGTAGGCGGCTGGTATATTCCTTTTGTTAAAGAATTCACCTACAAACAAACTGAAACAGAAACTCCTGAACTCAGCCAGATGATGAAAGGCCAGATACATGCAGAGAATGTTTTCACCATTAAAATCAGCTATAAATTCAATAAAGGTGGGAAAATAAACAAGCTTAACCGTAAAACGGAGTATGAGAAGGATGAGGGAGAATCCCTGATGTAATATGAGATGGATGGATCTATTTCGTGTTTGCACGCAAGGGAAACGGAAAGTCTGGGTTTTCTTACCACCACAGTTTAGAATGCTGCACCAAATGTTGTGGGGCTGTATTTACCAGTTAATCAATTTGCTACAAGTAATGTATTGAACAAATCGGCAGATGGTGTGTTCCTCACGTACAATTAAACTATACACAATGAAAAATAAAATACTGCTTGTAGTGGGCTTTCTTTTTGGCCTGATGATGTTAAATGCCGGCCTGAATAAGTTTTTTAATTACATGCCTGCAATGGAATTTACCGGGGGTGCTGCAACTTTTATGACAGCGCTAACAGAAAGTAAATATTTCATGTACCTGGTGGCGATAGTGGAAATTGTGGGTGGCATTCTCTTTATGATACCGAAATACCGTCCGGTGGGAGCATTGATTATTCTTCCCGTTGTGGCAGGTATATTTGTTTTTCATGCTTTCCTGGCACCGGAAGGTATTGTTATAGCCATTGTGTTGCTGGCAATAAACCTGTGGGTGATTATAGAAAACTGGAGCAGGTATATGCGGGTGATACATTAAGAAGGTTGGTGGTAAAAACTCAACCAAAAATAAATTGGCAGCAAACAATTGGGTTATAATAACAGTGAACATACTTCCACCGTATGGGATTTATTATTTATTTTGAGCACTAATCCTCTGGTAAATTCTCAATTTTGTGTTTTCAACTAAATATGCTTTATTTCTTCAATTTAGAGACTATTTTGGGGAATTTTCTATGGATTAAGAAAATGAGTTCGAACGGCGAAAAAAGGAAATAAAATAAAGCCCGGCATTGACTTGAATATTCCTTTTTATTATCTTTAATGCGGTAATAAAAGGCGGATTTATGGAATATAAAAAAGATTTATTGCAGAAAGATGCCATTCAGAAACATCCGTGGCTGTTAAGAACAGGTGTTTTTGGTTTTTATGTACTGGCTGGCTGGCAAATTTATCTTCTTGTTTCGGGAAAAATGGATGCCATATACTGGATTAATTCCATTGCCTATCTTTTGTTTGCCCTAATTTGGACATTGGTGTCTTTTGGATACAACCCTGAAAAACTTTTTGGCAAGGCCTACCTCCACATCAATACCGAAGTGATTGACATTAAAACCAGCCTTTGGGAGCAAAGGCAAATGGTGAAATGGAAGGATATCTGGTATATCACATACAAACCTGGCAAGTATCACATCACTACCACCCACGGACAAACCACCATTCTCAGCTTCTCCAAACTGGAATACCAAATGCTGATGGAAGTAAAAGAAGCCATCAGGCGCAATGCGGAATGGCATGGGCTGAAAGTATTGGGGTGAATTTTGAACTGAAGATGAATAACAGGCGTATTTTGCAAAATTATAACCTCCATATACAAACATTTTTTGTCTTTACACATGTGCGCATGTAACATGCCGCGGTATTTTACCCTTTAACTTATCCGTCACCTTTCCTCTTTCTACGAATCTCGTTTGCTGTATACATCATACGAATAGCATCTTCTGTAAATAGTCATAAATTCAGCACCAGGCTTATTCTAAACTAGTACCCAACAAGAATATAGATCAACACTGCGTGCATACGTAATATAAAAATAACATAAGGTCCATATTTTAAATAGAATAGAGACATTTTTCCTAATACATAAATTCCGTAAGTAGAACCTACTGCAAAGCCAAAATGCAAGCCGTTACAGATAATGCTCGCTTAGAATTTCTCACCGTAACCCAGGCTACGCTTGTGTTGCACTTAACTGTGCTTGCCTTTACTGAAGCGCATTTTGGCTTTTCGCAAGGGCTTCACTTATGGAATTTAGGAAATATAGTCGTTTTACCGTTACGGTCTAAACAAAACAAAAACCCCAGGCCTTTAAACAGAACTGGGGTTCTTGAAAAAAATATATAAATTGTTTATTTAAGATTTACCTGAATATTGGTTTTATCAAGGGTGTTTTTCTTAACATAGAACTCAATCTTGTTTTGGGTGTCGTTTACATTGAAACTTAATTCTTCACCATCAGCAACTATGTTATCTATTTCCATTACCTTATTGATTTGAATTACCCATGTTCTTTGATCGGGCATGCCGTCAAATTTGCCGTCGGATGGGCTAATATCTATTGCAAGACCTTCTTCAATTTCAGTAGTTTTAATAGTGGTTTCCAGAAATTCGCCATTTTCATACGCTCTGGTGTTCCCATCGTCTTCATATAAAATAAATTCTGACTCACTACCAGGATATATATTTATATATAATGTATCATCCGGCGATTCTTCAACATATTGTTTTAGTTTACCAGAAACAATAATACTTCCACCTTTTACAAATACCGGTATCTTTTCCAATGGAGCATCAACTGTATATAGTTCACCCGGATTATACTCTTCATTAGTCCAGAAATCCACCCATTTCAATCCTTCATCCAGTGTGGGCAGATACACATCTCTTACAACTTGTCCCGGCAAAAATACAGGAGCAATAAGCATATCTCCAAACATATACTCACGATCACTTTCGGCAACTTTTTCATCATCAAAAACCATAAATAGAGGCTTTATAAGTTGTTCGCCTGTAGTGGCAGTTTTATGTGCATACGTATAGAGATAGGGAATTAATCTGTAGCGAAGCCTCAGATAATCTGCCGAAATATCAAGGGTTTGTTGGTTAAATGCAAACGGTTCGCAGGATTGTCCTTCACCACTGTGGGGGCGCAATGAGGGTGAAAAAACACCATGTTGGAACCAGCGAGTGTATAATTCAGGTGTTGTAACGCCGGGACCACCCTTAAACTCGTTCCAGGGCACTGATATGGTATCCCAGGCGTTGGTAAACCCCCCAATATCGGATGAATAGTGAGGCATGCCAGACATTGCACTTCCTATCAACATTGGTATTTGCACTTCAAGTGCAGAAAATGTTTTAGCTGCATCTCCTGACCAGTGAACTGCTCCCATTCTATGCATGCCAGCTGTTCCGGCGCGAGTAATGTTGAACAACCGTTTATTGGGATAATCATTCTGAAAACCTTTCCATAGTGTTCGGGCAAACAGATAGCTGTATATATTATGGATTTTGGGCTCTTCGCCGGCATAAAACATACCTTCAGGAGTAGATACATCGGGTTCGGTCAAATCCACCCAAAATGCATCCAGCCCCAGTTCAACATTAGCTTTTTGTTTTTTCCAGAGCCAATCCTGTGCTTCCGGGTGTGTCAGGTCGAGCAGCGAGGCACTGCCTGCCCAAAATGATTCCTGTATAAAAGGTTCGCCATCTACTGTCATCAACCATCCTTTCTCCATTAGAAATGGATGATTCACTGAGTTTACATTAATTTGTGGTTCATTAATAGTGAGCGTTTTAATGCCTTTTTTCTTTAGTGTTGCCATGTAACCTGCAGGGTCAGGAAAATGATCTTCTAACCACGTGAAATTTCCCATGTTTTGCGGATAATCATCACCATATCCACCAAACCAATATGCATCCAAAATGATGGCATCCAATGGCAGGTTGTGTTTTTCAAATTGTGCAATCACTCCCATCACTTCTTCTTCGTTAATATAACCACATTTGCTTTGCATGAGCCCCAGAGTCCATTTCGGGGGCATAATCGGATATCCGGTCAAATCGTAATAGTTGCTTTGAAGAGATTGTAAGTTTTTTCCTGTAGTTACAAAATAAGCATAGGTGCCGCCATCAACCCGGTATGACCATTGTTCTTTGTTTGTTTTTGCCAAATCGAAATATCCGGTATAGGTGTTATCGAAAAAAACCCCATATTTCTCTGATGAATAGATGTACGGAATATTCACCTGCATAGTAGCATATTCCTTTGTATATCCACCTACATGGAAATTTCTCGTATCAAAGGCATAACCCCTTCGGTTAACAGGGATGCTTTTTTGCCCCATGCCATAAAATGCTTCATCTGCCGGAGAATTAAAGAAGAAAGTTTTAAAACCAGCAGAGTCAACAGGAGTCTGGGATGCCAATAATAGCGGTTTTTTATTTGATTTATAGTAATTAACTACAAAAGGGGACTTCGTAACTTCTACGATCATATCTTTTGTGCTGAGTTGAAGTTTGTCCTCAAATTCTTTAATCCTGAAGTTCAAACCCTCTTCTTTTTCAAGAACGATAAAATCAACAACCATTTCAGAAGGTTCTGAATTTTTTGCTAAATAGGTTGTTTTAATAATGTCTGACCTGTAAGGCTCTAACTGATAAGTGCTCTGCTGGTTAGACACAATAATACTCCCATCTTCTTTTGCATAGGAAAACTGATCGTCATTAAATTTAACTTGAGAGCAGGAAGTGATTCCAAGAATAAAGGTACAGAAGCCGAAGAGCAAGTTGATTGGTTTGATTTTCATGATGAATAGCTTTTATTGTTAACTGTTTATTGATGAATAAATTTCTTTATGATCTGTTTACCTGATTATATTTCGTTTCTTAATGCAACAAATATTTAGTACAAATATAATTTTTTTTCTCATCTCAATAGATTGCTGTTGCAAGAGGTAGGTAAAATGACTTTATCAAAATTCGGGCATTGATGTTTTTCCCTTTTCAAGTTTGCGGGATAAAAATGACATGTGAAAAGGAAATCTGGATTATGGCTTGGAGTTATTTCGCATCCTTTGTGCATTTATCATAGTTATTTACTGCAGTAACATCATCCTGCCCCACTTCAATTTCATTTTTTTTTTTATTGGAACAGAGCCCTCTCTACCCGGCTTTCTTTAATTGATTATCAGGTATTGATGAAAGTAAAATAGGTAGTAAGCCGCGATGCAGGATTGCACGTGATGTAAGTTGGAATGTATTTTGCTTTTTCAAGTTTCCTTGCAAAAACCGTGAAGTTTTATACATCGCGAATAACAATCAGATTGTTTAACTTATACTGTTCAATGTTCCATTAACTGCAATTTTCACTATTAGCTTTCATCAAATAATTTAGAATCATACTAAATAACGGGGGGTAAAATATTTGCAAAAATATAACCTTCATATACAAACAATATCTATCTTTACACGGTGCGCATGTTACATAAATTTTTTTAAAAGCTGAGATAAACAAGAAGGAGGTGAAAACCACAGATATCTTAATATAAATTTGCTTTGGTAATCAAGGATTATGAAAGCATGGGGGTTAATGCTGGGAAAAAGCATTAGGCTGCGCATATTGCTGTTGTAGCTTTATTATTTGCATCCAAGAAT
>JBEPYD010000162.1:0-1117 GCA_041641575.1 Bacteroidales bacterium | reverse complement strand
ATTAAAAAACCTCACCCCGTTGCGTGACGTCGAAATCATAATTGGGATGAGGCTATTAAGAAAAATACTTAACAATGTAAATTTAATTAAAATGAAAAATATAAAACGAAACATTACGTTATTTTTAACATTGCTTATTACAATCTGTAGCTGCCAAAAGGAAAATATTGTTACTGAAGCATTTTTAGCAACTGAAGAATCTCAATACCAGGAAGGGATGATTAAAATCGGGCAAAAGCTGGAAAATCCTTATACAGTTCAAAATATGCGTAAGGCTTACCAAAAGATATCAGAAAATTCCCAATTAAAATCTTCTGATATTACAGAATCAGATATTGAAGTTACTCACTTATATGTTAGATTTTTACCAAAATCATTCAGTGAATTAGGCATACTGCATCGTGATACAACGTTGGAATTGTTTGATTATCCTTTGGATTATGAAATGCAAGAAGGGGGCACATATTATCATGATCCCTCTATTCATGATACAGCCATAACATGGCAATATACCGTAGTCAAAAAGGATTTCGTTTTCCCGATAATGGAGTATGAAGTTTTGGCCGAATTATTTCTGCCTGAAACAATGATTGATTCAATAACTTTAAAAAGTACTGAAGACTGGACATTTTGGGATGAGCTTGAGGTAGAAGCTTTAAAGATGACCGGAAATTATGAAGATGATGCATCTTTAAAATCAACAAACGGTTTAATAAGAAAGAAATGGAAGCCCAGTGGTAAAATACGGGTAGAAGATAATAGCGGATTAGGCTATCCTCCCGTTATTGGTTGTAAAGTAAGAGCATATAGCTGGTTCACCATAAAATCCGATTTAACCGATGGAGAAGGAGAATTTTACATTAATCATAATTTCAAGGGACATGTAAATTATAGTATTAAATGGGAAAGAAATGATTTTGATATAAGAAGTGGTAATTGGGGGCAGGCTTATTTTAATGGCCCACGCTACAAAGAAAAGGCATGGGATCAAGTTATTTGGAAGTCTATAGGAATGTCATGGGTTTATGCCCATATCCATCGTGGAGCTTATACTTACTATTATGCAAATAGGTGGGGAATAAAAACTCCTCCAAAAAATGGTGGGTTTTTAAAAACA
>JBEPYD010000161.1:0-8418 GCA_041641575.1 Bacteroidales bacterium | reverse complement strand
ACCGGTACCCGAGATGGCATTACCGCCTGCCAGATGGATATAAAGGTAGAAGGACTTAGCTACGACATTATGAATAAAGCCCTTGAGCAGGCACGTGTGGGACGTTTGCACATACTCGACAAACTTGTTGAAACTATTGCAGCGCCTAATGAAGCACTGAAACCACATGCTCCCAGGATTGTACAAATCACCGTACCTAAAGAGTCTATTGGTGCCATTATTGGACCCGGCGGTAAAATAATTCAGGAAATACAAAGTGATACCGGCGCTACTATTACCATTGAAGAAAAAGATAACAAAGGTTATGTAGATGTATTTGCCGACAACGAAGAGTCGATAAATAAAGCACTGGCACGTATAAAAGGCATAGTTGCGGTACCTGAAGTAGGTACTATATATAAAGGTAAAGTAAAATCTATACTTAACTTTGGCGCTTTTGTTGAAATTTTACCAGGAAAAGATGGATTACTGCACATATCTGAAATTGAATGGCGCAGGCTCAACAAGGTTGAAGAGGTATTAAAAGAAGGCCAGGAGGTTGAAGTAAAGCTTATTGATGTCGATAAGAAAACAGGAAAGCTAAAACTTTCACGTAAAGTGCTTTTACCCAAACCTGATAAAAGAGAAGAATAATAATTTCACACTTCCTTTCAATTTTTCTGCCCGGCATATATGCATATATGTCGGGTTTTTTTATGTGGCGTAATGAGATAAAATAATGGTGAATAAAAAATGTATATATTGTACCCACATTTTTAAATTCAATCTTAAAAGAACAAAATCAGATTTTCTGGCTTATACAATTAATTATGGCATTTTAAAAACATGCCTGGCACAAACAGGGTAGAACAGGAATTTCATACAAAGTATTTCAATATTTCTCTTCAGCTTAATTGGAAAAAGTATGGATAATAGAAGATGAAAATTCGAAAAGAATAACTTTTTTAAACACTATTTAATTGTTTCATTAAAAATATTCTGATTTTTTTCTATTTTTTCTATAAATTTGAGAATATTACTATTAGAACCCATATAAAGGTATGCAACAAAATAAAGAACTAGATTGTGTAAGCTGCATAGAAAATAAGAATTCTGTTTTTTCTGTACTTACCACGGAGGAAAGGGAGCATTTAAACAACCACTGCTCCTGTTCAGATTATAAAAAAGGTGATTTTGTATTTAAGGAAGGGGATAAACCCACCGGACTTATTACGCTGGCAGAAGGAAAAGTAAAAGTGTTTAAGGAAGGGGTTGGTGGAAGAGAACAAATTGTTCGAATGGCAAAACCCATTGGTTTTATAGGCTACAGGGCCTTTTTTGCTGATGAATACCATAGTGCATCTGCAGAAGCCATTGAAGATTCCATTATCTGCAACATGGATAAAGAAGTTATTTACGACTTGTTACGTAGCAATAGTGAATTTGCCATTAATATTATAAAATCATTCGCCATAGAATTAGGATTCACCATTAACCGCACAGTTACCCTTACGCAAAAGCACATCCGCGGACGATTAGCCGAGTCGCTGATATTTTTAAAAGACACCTATGGTTTTGAGAAAGATGGGCAAACCATTAAAGTTTATCTTTCCCGCGAGGATATCGCCAATCTTTCTAACATGACCACCTCTAATGCTATACGTACCCTCTCCACCTTTGCCGGCGAAGGTGTAATATCTATTGACGGTCGTAAAATAAAGATTTCTGACATAGCAAAACTGGAGCGTATTAGCAACCTGGGATAAAAAATCAAACATACGCATACTACCTGAAAAATGTCGGAATCAATATCCGGCATTTTTTTTTTGAACAATTTTTAAAGTAATTTTTGTTAAATGTTCAGGCTATATGTTAAAGAAAATGTTAAACAATACAACAGCTAAAAAATGAGATAAAAACATCCTAAATGCTTTTATTTACTGAAAATCAACACCTTACACCCATGCAACTGTTTAAAAGAAATTATCTGTTTGTTAAACATGTGTTAAATCGAATGTAATTCACTATTTAGAATATGTCCGTAATATTACATTATAAAACAGCATTATTATATTCATTATCTGATTATTAAACCTATTTATACTATTTAGAATTTACATGTTCTTAATTCATTTTGGATAAAACAGGGGTTGCATCGTGTTTAACTATTTAGTACATTTGTTAAACAATTAATCAATTAATCCTAACCAAAAATAAATTGATCATGACAGCAGTAGAATTTAACAATAACCTGATAAGATTAGAAGATAATTTAGAAAGATTTGCATTAAGTTTAACTTCAGATCGTGAAGAAGCCAAAGACCTTCTCCAGGAAACCTATCTAAAAGCATTATCCTACAGAGACAAGTTTGTTCATTACACAAACCTTAAGGCATGGGCATTTACCATAATGAAAAACACTTTCATTAACAATTATCGTAAAGCCATGCGCCAAAACACCACCATAGATCATACAAAAGATCTTTACTACCTTAATAACGTGCAGGAATCAGGATTTAGCTCTCCCGACTCATCATACCAGTATGATGAAATAAGTAAAAAAATTGAACAGCTCGATGATGATTTTAAAGTCCCCTTTAAAATGCATCACCAGGGCTATAAATACAAAGAAATTGCTGAAAAGCTTAACCTGAAAATTGGCACCGTTAAAAGCCGCATCTTTTTTACCCGCAAAAAGTTAATGGAAAACCTTGAAGGTTATGCAGCATGATAAAAAATTATTCTCTACGCTCTCTTACTACACATAAAAAAGTCCGGAAATTCCGGACTTTTTTATTTTTTGTACATTTTATTTCTTCCCTGTTATAATTACTCCGCTGGTATGGGTATAACCTTTACCATTAGAAATATTTCCTGAATTTATCGGCACAATGCTTATGACATCGTATCCTGCTTCAGACAGGTTGATAGATTGCTGTTGAATTTCCTTTGCTAAATCTTCCGTATCAATAATAAGCTCATCTGAATTATCTTCCTTGCTTGTCCAAAAGGTTGAACGTGTTGTAATAGCAACAGATTTGTATAGCGGGTCGTTGTTTGTCATATCTCTTTTTTTTAATTCAATTGAAGGTGCTACAAACAATACGGTTTGTCATTTTAAATGTTACATTATCGCTATTAAAGAAATAAGTGCTATGGATTATATTTTGAAGCCTCCAGAATCTTCATGTAATTCCGGCTTTGCAATAAATCTTTTAAACTGATACCCGTCCGCTCAACATAAGCCTCCACAATTTTATAGCCTATCCAGTTGGCCATTCTGGCTGGAGATTCGTTACTGAAATCTTTTGTAAAAGGCCCCTCATTGGTAAACTTACTAATGGTAAACCTGTCAGTAGAAAACAATAATTTTTGTTCAACAAGATAGGTCCAGGCCGATTCTTCGTTCACACGGCTAAATTCCATTTGCTGTGGGGTAAATCCAAAAATGAGATTATCAGGTGCCTCCGGTAACATCTTTTTTGTGAAGTAATGGATGATACCATTATATATCATATTACTAATCAGGTTGTCAATAGAATCATTAAAGGGATACTCCGTGATTCCCCAACCAGAAATTGCATCTACGGTAATATACTCCGGTTTCATTTTCCGTGTTTGATATTCAAACCATCCCAATTGCTTGTATACCGGATGATCTTCTCCCAGATATTTGTCCAGGCCGATACCGATTAACCCTTCATCAGTTACAATGGAATGATTAAATCCGGAAACAAATGTATAGATAGTTGGCACTTTCTTTTCCGGAAAATAGTACTTATAATGTTTGAATGCACGGGTTAAATCAGCATTTTGTTCAGAAAAGTCAGGAAAGGTATCCATCACTTCTTCAAAAGAACGGAACACCACATATTCTGTAAGAAAGGTGCTTAAGTAATCAGCAAATGCTGCATTATTCAAATCGCCTATAGAAATAATCTGATGGGTATATAAATCAAAAAAACGGGGATACTTTTCATGTACATTTTCAGCACTTTGCCGGGTACTGTCAAGCGAAATAGCAAAAAAGTCCTGTTCAAACCGCTTTGCATCTATTTCAACATCAATACCTGTAACATCAACTTCTTTTTTATCTGCGCAGGAAAAAGCCGATAAGCTTAGTAATATTAATACAATAAAATAATAACGAGTCATAACTTTGAGAATTTTCAACGAATTTATTGTAAACATTTAAATATTCATAAGTTTACACTTTTTATTATTTTATAACCAGCATTTATTATGTAATATTTCATCCAGGATTGTAATTTTGCACCTGGAAAATGGCTATTTGTGAACAGCATTAAAAAAATAGCTAATTTGTATCCAGGCTAAATTAATGACAAATAATTATCTAAATTTAAATTACGTGATTTCAACAAAAAGAAAACTACCCAAACGTCAAAGTCCCGGCCATAAGTACTTTTCATATTGCGCCATTCTTTTATTTTTTATAATCTATGGCAATTCGGCAACAGCGCAGGTACGTTTTGGCGTGGTGGCTCACCCACAATATACCTGGATGGCAAGCGAAACAGCAGATGTTACAAACCTGAGCGGTAAAATAGGTTTTAACGGAGGTTTAATTTTAGAAAACTATTTTGCTGAGAATTATGCGATAATGTCAGGGATCAGCATTTCCGTTGAAGGGGGAAAACTAAGCTATGAAGACACGTTACAGTATATTGTAAATGATGCCCGCGTGCCAATACTTCCGGAAACAAAACTTGATTATTCCCTGCAATATGTGCAGATACCGCTTGGATTGAAGTTAAAATCAAACGAAATTGGCTATACAACCTTTTTTGCCAACCTTGGCTTTACAGCGGGAATAAACATTAAAGCCCGCCTTAAAGATTCTGAAAAGCAGATACAGGATGAAAACATTTCTGAAGAAATAAAATTATTTAATTTGGGATATCATTTTGGAGGCGGTATTGAATATTCTCTTGGTGGAAACACTTCCGTACTCGCTGGTGTTACTTTTGTAAATGGCTTTGTTGATATTACCGGCCGCAATGAGGACAAGGTTACCATGAAAAATATTTCTCTGAGACTGGGCATATTATTTTAGCCATCAATTCTTTTATCTACAGGTAAAAATTAAATCTGTCAGTTTTCCTGTCTTCGCCTTTGCAGAGATAAATACTGACCACTTTATAAAATATAATAGCAGATGAAAATTGCACTGGCCCAATTAAATTATCATATTGGAAATTTTGAGGAAAATGCAGCAAAAATAATTGAGGCAATAGAAAGAGCTGCCCGGGAAAAGGTTGACCTTGTTGTTTTTTCTGAATTATCAGTTTGTGGATATCCGCCACTGGATATGCTCGAAAATGATTCTTTTATTGATGCCTGCACCAAAACCGCAGAAAAAATAGCTTCTCATTGCACCTCAACTGCTGCCATTATAGGTGCCCCCACACGAAATGAAGGCAAAGGCAAAAAACTTTTTAACAGCGCTTTATTGTGTTACGACGGAAAAATCCGGGAAACCCGCAATAAAACCCTGCTCCCTACCTACGATATATTTGATGAATACAGATATTTTGAGCCTAATCTCAATTTTGAAGTGGTAGCATTTAAAAACTATAAAATTGCCCTTACCATATGTGAAGACCTTTGGTACGATCAGCCGGTAGAAGCTCCGGGTGCCAAAAGCAAGCTTTACAGCATTTCACCTATGAAAAGGCTTGCTGCAGAGTCCCCCGATTTCATTGTAAATGTTGCTGCTTCGCCATTTTCTTATTCAAAACATCACCGAAAAAGAGAAGTATTTACAAATAATGCCAAACAAAACAACATTCCCCTTTTCTATGTAAATCAAACCGGCGGACAAACAGAATTAATTTTCGATGGGGGATCAAAAGCCGTTAACAGCAATGGATATATTGTCACAGAACTAGACTCTTTTTGCGAAGACTATCGTGTTGTAGACTATGATACCATTAACAACAACGAGCAGCCACAGGTTGATAATCCTGTGCATGAAATGATCCCTCTCATCCATGATGCCCTAATTACAGGAATAAAGGATTATTTTAGAAAAATGAAGCTTACCTCTGCCATTCTTGGGCTTTCCGGCGGCATAGACTCAGCGGTTTCTACAGTGTTGGCAGTAAAAGCACTTGGAGCGGAAAATGTAAGGGTGGTACTTTTGCCATCAAAATATTCGAGCCAGCATAGTGTTGATGATGCAGTAGCGCTTGCAAAAAACCTGGGAATAAAATCCGACATTGTGAAAATTCAGCAGGTGGTAGATGGGTTTGAAAGCACACTTTCTCCCTACTTTAAAGGGCTTCCGCAAGACATTACGGAAGAAAACATACAGGCACGCACAAGGGGGGTATTGCTTATGGCCTTTTCTAATAAATTTGGGAATATTCTACTCAATACATCTAACAAAAGTGAAGCAGCTGTGGGATACAGTACCCTTTACGGGGACATGAACGGAGGTCTGTCTGTGCTTGGAGATGTGTATAAGCTTGATGTTTTCCGATTGGCTGATTATATAAATGAAAGAGGAGAGGTAATTCCTATAAACACAATTACCAAACCACCCTCAGCCGAATTAAGGCCTGATCAAAAAGATACTGACTCGCTGCCCGATTATCAAACCCTGGATGAAATTCTTTACAATTATATTGAATTGCAACTATCAGCAGATGCAATCATAAAAAAAGGTTTGGACCCTGCACTGGTTAACCGGATTACCCGCATGGTAAATCTCAATGAATACAAAAGATACCAGTTTCCGCCAATCCTGAGAATTTCCTCAAAAGCTTTTGGAGCCGGGCGAAGAATGCCCCTGGTGGCAAAGTATTAACCATAGAAAATATTTTTTTAAACACAGTTTACATTTCACCTTTCAAATTTTAGTATATTTGATTTGCAGTTGGCACAAATCTAATGTTATCATTGAACCCCCTAATATTTATATATCCTGATTGTTCAGGAATATTTAACCAACCATTGATAAACTAAATTTTAAAAGATGAAAAAACACAAATTGTTAATTGGAGCTTTAGCATTGATGATTATGGCAGCATGTAGCCCCCGGCAAACAGGATACCAATATCCTGAAACTAGAAAAACAGATACTGTTGATGTTTATTTTGGAACAGAAGTACCCGATCCGTACCGGTGGCTTGAAGACGATAACTCATCCGAAACAAAAGAATGGGTAAAAGCCCAAAACGAGGTAACATTTGGTTACCTGGAGCAAATTCCTTTCCGGGAAGCAATTGAAGAACGCTTAACCGAAATTTATAACTATCCCAAACAGTCAACCCCTTTTGAAGCTGGTGGCTATTACTTTTTTTCACGTAACGATGGCCTCCAAAACCAAAGCGTGTATTACATTCAGGAAGACATAGATTCTGAACCCCGCGTAATTCTTGACCCCAACACACTTTCAGACGAAGGAACCGTTGCGCTTTCATCTATGGGTGTTTCCAAAGATGGAAAATATTTTGCCTATGGCCTTTCCGAAGGCGGCAGCGATTGGGTGGAGATATTCGTGAAAGACATTGAAACAGGAGAACAACTTGAGGATCATATTCAATGGGTAAAATTCTCAGGCATTTCCTGGTATAAGGATGGCTTTTTCTACGGGCGATATAAGGAACCTGAGGAGGGAGAACAGCTAACCAATGTAAACGAGTATCAAATGTTATATTATCACAAGGTTGGCACCCCCCAATCTGAAGATGAGCTCATTTATCAGCACAAAACGGATCCAAAAGTTATGTATAATGCCGCTGTTACTGACGATGAAAAATACATGTTTCTTTATGAAAGAGACTGGACCAGCAAAGGAAATGACCTTTACATTAAAAACATGGAAGAAGACGGAGATTTTATAAAGCTGACCAAATCGCGGGAATTCGATTTTTTTCCTGTTGATTACGTGAAAAACACCTTGTATGTAATGACAAACAAAGATGCACCACGGAATAAACTGGTAGCATTTGACCTGAATAACCTTAAGGCTGAAGAATATACAGATGTGATTCCTGAAAAAGAATCTGTCTTAAACAGTGCAAAAATAGCAGGAGGAAAACTTTTTGCACGATACACTGCAGATGTTAAATCAGCAACAGAAGTTTACGACTATGATGGGAACCTTTTATACAACATCGATCTGCCAGGCATGGGCCAAATGGGAAGCCTTAATGGCGAAAAAGACAAAAATACAGCCTTCTATTCTTTCACCTCTTATACCTATCCTACAACAATTTATAAATATAATATTGAGGAAAACTCATCTGAAATTTTCTTTAAGCCTGATGTAGACTTTGATTCAGAGGTTTATACCACCAAACAAATATTTTATAAAAGCAAGGATGGCACTGAAATACCAATGTATATTGTACATAAAAAGGATCTGATACTTGATGGTACAGCCCCTACCCTGTTATATGGATACGGTGGTTT
>JBEPYD010000160.1:0-8485 GCA_041641575.1 Bacteroidales bacterium | reverse complement strand
GATTTTGGTATTGTTTTGCAACTGAAACAACAAACCTGAGGTTTGCGCGGGTAAGCTTTTCCAAGGCTATTCTATCCCCTTTTTTTATTCTTTGGGCCAGTTCCACCTCTTCTTCAACTGATATAAGCCCTTCCTTGCCAATTTCCTGAAGGTATTTATCCAGAGAAGCGCTTTCCCTGTTGGTGATAGACTTGGTAATCTTAAGTTGTCTCATTAGCTAATTTAAAAATTTGTGCGAATATATAATTAATTAAAGTTAAATTCATTCTAAATTAATTGTGTAATGAATGCGTGTAACCATAGGAGATACTTTGCTTTGTTGATACTTTAAAATGGATTAAAAGGTTTCAATAAAGCATAAAAAAAGAGGTCTGTATCAATTTACAGACCTCAGTTTAAATATATTAATTTTCTATTCTACTACATGCCAAATGCATAATAAGCTACTCTGCCATTGGGGTAAATACCTTCAATGTACACACCTCCGTCAATTCCCTCGAGCACTGATTTTAATTCTGATGGGGAAGAAACATTTTCCTCGTTCACTTTTGTGATGATAAATCCTTCACGTATGCCTGCTTCCCTGAATTTTCCAGGACCAACATATGATACTTCCACTCCATCAGAAACATTCATAGCCTCTTTTTTCTGGTCAGAGAGTTCACTAAATCTTGCACCCAATAATGCTGTGGTTTCATCAGGTTTTACAATTTTAGTGGTACCCTGCAGGTTACGTAAAGTAACATTATAGGTTTTTTCTTTTCCAGCTCTCCTTATTACCACTTCAACTTCATCTCCAGGACGGTAGCGGCTTACCTGCTCCTGTAATTCGGCCGTACTGTTTACGCTGTTCCCTTCAACTGAAAGTATAACATCACCTGCTTCAATACCGGCGTCCTCTGCAGCACCATCTTCTCTTACACCGCTAATATATACGCCACCAAGGGTTTCCAGATCTTCTTCGCTTTTCAGTTCGGAAGTTACATCCTGAATGGTTACACCCAGAATGGCTCTTTGTACTTCACCAAATTCTTTTAAATCATTCACTACTTTTTTTACGATGGATACAGGAACTGCAAATGAATTTCCTGCATAACCACCAGAAGGAGAAATGATAGCTGTATTAATACCTACCAGTAAACCTTTGGTGTCTACAAGTGCACCACCGCTGTTACCTTTATTCAGGGCTGCATCGGTTTGAATAAAAGATTCTATTCTAAACTCTTCACGTAAGATGCCAAGGTTTCTGCCTTTTGCACTTACAATACCAGCGGTTACTGTTGATGTAAGATTAAAAGGGTTTCCAACAGCAAGCACCCATTCTCCAAGTTTCAGATCGTCAGAATTTCCCCAGCGCACATATGGCAGGGCTTCTTCGTCTACTTTTAACAAAGCAATATCTGTGCTTGGATCTGTACCAATGATTTCTGCTTCAAATTCACGGTTATCATTCAGGGTAACTGAAACATTGTTAGAATTTGCCACCACATGGTTATTGGTGACAATATATCCGTCAGGCGAAATAATTACACCTGAACCAAAACCCACCACAGGTCTGGGTTCCTGCTGTTGGTACTGATCACCGTAAAAGAATTCATAAAGCGGATTTCTGCTACTTTGCTGTCTTTGGCTTTCTGTTTTTACATGTACAACTGCATGTACGGTATTTTCAGCGGCAAGTGTAAAATCAAAATCTTCTGCATCAAAATTCTCCGGTAAATTGGTGAACCATGCAGGGGTATCCTCCTTGGGTTGTATGGTTAATTCTCTAGTGGCGTTCTCATTATTATCAAATATCAATACGTAGCTGAATACTGCTACCAAACCACCGATTAAGGCGGTTAAAACGGTTGTTAAAAATTTTTTTGTTTCCATATTCTTTCTATTTAATATTACGTTATCGAAATTCTTATTTCATTCTTTCTAATTCAACATATCTGATGAGCATTTGTTGGTTTTTTATTTACAAAAGTAAGGCCAAGGAATCTAAAAGGAACTAAAGCATGCAAACCTTTAACACTTTTTAACTTCATAGTTCTATTCCGGTTTAACTATTAAACCAGCTTGTTTGCACAACAGGTTTATTGTATCTTTGCATCTTATTATATTTTATTATGACAATGCGTTTTTTTAAATATCATGGTGCCGGTAATGATTTTATCTTAATCGACAACAGGGAAAAGAATATATCTCTATCTGAAGAAAACATAAAACTAATGTGTGAAAGGAGATTTGGCATAGGTGCCGATGGTTTGATGCTTTTAGAGAAAGATCCTGATCTTGATTTCAGAATGGTATACTATAACAGTGATGGAAAAGAAGGTTCCATGTGCGGGAATGGAGGCCGTTGTATAATGGCCTTCGCCATAAAGCTTGGTATAGTAACAACAAAAGCAAAATTTTCCGCAATAGATGGTGTGCATGAAGCCTACTTACTCAAAAGCAACAGCATTCGTCTGAAAATGAATGATGTAAATGATATTCACTATGAGAATGGTCATTATTTTTTAAATACAGGTTCTCCTCATCATATAAGGTTTGTTGATGAATCGCATAAAATTAATGTGGTAGAAGAAGGAAGAAGAATTCGCAATCATTCTCGGTATAGCCCTGATGGTACAAATGTTAATTTTGTTGAGATATCTTCCGGTAAACTATTTGTCAGAACCTATGAGCGGGGAGTGGAAGATGAAACACTTGCATGTGGTACAGGTATCACTGCAGCTGCCATTTGTGCTTCAATGGAGGCCAAAACTGACAAAAATTCATTTGAAGTAAAAGCACCCGGTGGCCTGCTACAAGTTGATTTTAAAAAACATTCTGACACAAACTTCACTGATGTATGGCTTACAGGTCCTGCTGAATTTGTATTTTCCGGCGAGTATACCATTAACTAAGTCAACTTATTTCTATCCTCCTCTTTGTATTTCCAGCCAGGTTTCGGGGTGCAAAAACAGGCCGGGATTTTTTCTTCTTTTTAACAATTTTATGAAGTTACTATCAAATAAGAATCGCATTAACACTGAGATAAAGGTAGTTAAGGAAATGATTATGCTTTATTGCCAAAATAATCACCAACAGGACGAATTATTATGTTCATCATGCAAAAATCTGACAGAATATGCCGTACTTCGTCTCAAAAGGTGCAAGTTTGGTAACGCCAAGCCATTTTGCTCCAACTGCACCGTGCATTGTTACAGGCCGGAAAAACGGGAAGAAATTAAAAAGGTTATGCGGTATAGCGGACCGCGTATGTTATTTCGAAAACCTTTCCTGGTATTGCTTCACTACCTAAGCTAAAATTTATCTTAATAAGGTGATTTGTCGAATTTAAAAACTTTGAAAAGGTAAACAATAGATGGGATAATGATCATTGTACCCACAACAAGTGCTATGAGTAAATTTGAAATCACCTCATCAGGGGCTATTGCATTATAAATGGTTAGATTATTTCCTCCCTCTATCTTTACAAGCACTGGAAACTGAACGGCAAACCATCCAACGACGATTAAAGTAGTTTGCGCACCCGCAATTAGTCGAAGCCAAAGGTTGTTGGGTTTGTTTATAAATCGCCAGAGGAAAGGAAGCAGAACTGTAGCAATACTAACAGCTACCAAACTAATAGGTGACTGCAGGAACTGATTTAAAAGATGCAGGTTATCAACTTCAGCCATTAAAAAAACGAACCCACCTGCTACAATTAGGGAAATAAGAGAGAATTTAGATATTTTCTGCATCTTGATTTGAGCTTTTTCTTCTGTTTCACCAATCAGAAATACGGAGGCCAGAAAGGTGAAAAGTATGGTAACAAAAACACCCATGCTCATCGAAAACCAGTTAATCCAGGGAGAAATATAAATAGCTACAAATCCTTTGGAAAGATCTGTTGTAATTTCACCGAGAATTACAGAACCCAGTGTTACGCCCAAAAAGAATGGTGTAAAAATGCTGAATATTCTGAAGAATGAGGTGTAGAGACGTTTGTACGACCCCTCATCTATATCATAATATCGAAAAGCAAAAGCAGAACCACGAAAGATGATGCCTATCAGAATCAGAAGCAGAGGTATATGCATATATGTTGAAATAGAGGTATAAACTTCGGGAAACCCTACAAATAATATTACAATTACCAGGATAAGCCATACATGATTTGCCTCCCACACAGGTGCTATGGCTTTGGAAACTGTATTTATGCCTTTGTTACCAGTGAAATACTCTACAATACCTCCACCAAAATCGGCTCCTCCAAGGAGTACGTAGAACAACAAGGAGATGCCAAGAAATAATAATATCAGGTTTTCCATAAGTTCAATTTTTTAATATTTTCCGGATATTGCTTTAATTTGCCTGCTCAGCATCCATATTACCATCACACTTAACAATAGGTAAATTGCTGTTATTAAATAAAATGTATATTCCACACCGGGCATTGGCGTAAGGGCATCTTTTGTGCGCATTATTTTATATATAATCCAGGGCTGCCGGCCTACTTCCGTAACAAACCAACCGGCTTCTACGGCAATAAATCCAAAAGGTGTAGCAATGCCTACAATCCACAGCCACCATCTTTTTTCCAGTAAATGCGGCCATTTCCATCGGAAGAGCAGGAAGCTGATGCCAATCATCATCATAATTACCCCTAAAAAAACCATAATTTGAAAAGATATATGGGTAATGACAATGGGAGGCCACTCATCACGCGGTATTTGGTCGAGCCCGATGACTTCCGATTTAAAATCGCCATGTGCGAGAAAACTGAGGACGCCGGGTATTTGTATAGCATAATTTACGGTTCGGTTTTCTACATCGGGTATGCCACCAATGGTTAGGGCTGCTGATTTTTGTGTTTCAAAATGCGACTCCATGGCTGCAAATTTGGCTGGCTGGAGTTTTGCCACCATTTTAGCTGCATGGTCGCCGCTGATAGGTTGAATAATGGCTGAAACAGCACCCACCACCATGGCAATATGCAGAGCTTTACGATGGAACTCGTTTTGCCTGTCACGCAGAAGCAGAAAGGCATGGATGCCGGCTACTGCAAACGCAGTGCTTACAAAAGCCGCCACTGTCATATGATGGGCCTGGGCAAACCAAGCATCATTGAACATGGCTGCAACCGGGTCAATATTATATGCCTTACCATCAATCCAGTCAAAACCTGCCGGACTGTTCATCCAGGCATTGGCAGCAACAACAAATATTCCTGACAATACTCCGGAAATACCAACAACAAGGCCGGTGGCCAAATGCACCCATTTGTTCAGCTTTTTCCAGCCATAGAGAAAGAGCCCCAGTGCAATGGCTTCAACAAAAAAGGCTGTGCCTTCCCAGCTAAAAGGCATTCCAAAAATAGGTCCGGCATGGCGCATAAACTCCGGCCATAGCAATCCAAGTTCAAAAGATAGAACAGTACCCGAAACAGCGCCAACGGCGAAGAATATCGCAACGCCCCTCGACCAGGCTTTTGCCAGATCAAGATATACGGCTTTCCCGGTTTTTATCCATCGATATTCAGCAATAAACATTAAAAAAGGCATGGCCATGCCAATACAGGCGAATACTATGTGAAAACCCAGAGACACTGCCATCTGTGAACGGGCGGCTAAAAACGAATCCATATGAAATTAGTATCAAAGAAATTAATAAATACAAAAATATGGCAAAAATGACCGGGAAACTAAAGTTTGGTTTTAAAATGTTATTTAAATAACAATTCCTTATTGTTCTTACTTAAGTATAGAATTATTTATATGTAAGAATCCAAAAACCTTCCGGAAGTTCATCCGGAAGGTTTTTGAGTAGTGGTGTTTAGTTAAATAATCAGAGCATCGTTTTGCTACTAATTTCAATAATAACTTCTGTAAAGATATGTTTAGTATGCATGTCTGAGGTGCATAATTTGGTAAAATAGGAGGATAAATGTTGTATTTTAGGAGTTTACTGCAGTTGGTGCTTTCCCGTATTCTTTCTTAAAGCAGCGGGAAAAGTACTTGGGATCATTGAATCCTACCATGTAAGAAATTTCACTAACATTGTGATTAGACTGTACTAAAAGCATTTTTGCTTTTTGCAGGCGTATAAACCGAATAAAATCATTGGGTGATTTTCCTGTTACAGCTTTTAACTTGCGATAGAAATGGCTCCGGCTAAGGGAAAAACTTTCAGAAAGTGACTCCACATTAAAATCTGTATTGCTTATATTTTCCTCAATAATGTTTGTTACATCTTCAATAAAAGAATGATCCAGGGAATTAATTCCGTTTAAGGGTACAGAAAGGTTATTGGATTCTGTCCAGGTAATAAGTTCCCGTGCTTTATTTCTGAATAAGAGTAGATTTTGTACCCGCAATTGCAATAATTTCTCACTAAACGGTTTGGTAACATATTCAACCGCTCCGCTTTCAAAACCAAGCCTTGCATCATCTTCGCCCGTCCGTGAAGATAAAAGCAACACGGGAATATGAGAGGTGGCAAGTCCTTCCCTAAGTTCTCTACACATTTCAATTCCATCCATTTCAGGCATTACAATATCCGAGATAATAAGATCAGGGATTGTCTGTTTAGCCAATAAAAGTCCTTGTTGCCCATTTGCAGCTTCCAGAATAGTAAAACTATCCTGTAAAATATATCTAATAAAGGTACGCAGGTCGGAATTATCCTCTACTATTAAAATTACATCGTCGTTTAATTCTTTCTTTTTGATATCCAGAGAAGATGATTTATTTAAATAAACCTCATTTTCTATGGGTTGTTTAAGCGATAAATTAAGGTTATGTTCTTCTGTTGTTATATCACTTTCATTAATCTCATCAGAATGATAAGCTGTTCTTTCAAGGGGTATAATTACCCGGAAAATGGTTCCTGAAGGATTTCCACTACCTACTGAAATGATACCCCTATGCAATTCAACCAACCGTTTTGTAAGGGCCAATCCAATGCCAGACCCGGCTTTTGTTTTGCGGTTATCATCTGAAGATTGGTAAAAAAGATCGAATATCTTATGTTTATCCTCCTCTTTTACGCCATTTCCTGTATCTGATACTACAATTTCACATGCATTGCCTTTTTCAAGATGTATTTTTGACAAATGAACAGATACTGCACCAGATGCAGGAGTAAATTTGAAAGCATTTGAAAGCAAGTTATAAAAAATTTTTTCCACTTTATCCTGGTCGAAATAGCCGGTAAGTTTATCATCATCTTTTTCAAGTGTGTAGTATATGTCCTTTGAATCAGCAACAAAGGCAAATGAGGAATATATATCAGACAGACATTTTCCCAAATCGTCCTCCTTAACACGCAGTTTCAAACTCCCTGCTTCTATGCGTGAGGTATCCAGCACCTGATTGATAAGGCGCAGTAATCTTAATGTATTACGCTTCATAAGGCCATACATAAAGGAGCGGCTTTTAGGGCTGGAGATATTATTTTCTGCAATAAGTTTATCAAGAGGGGCCAGCATCAGGGTTAAAGGAGTTCTGAATTCATGAGAGATGTTTGTGAAGAAACGCAACTTTGATTGATCCAACTCGTGCATTTTTTCGGCTTTAACCCTCTCAAGTTCCATCTTGTTTTTTATTTTCTGGCTGGCCAAAGAATATTTACGGAAAAGTAGCAAAAGGCTTATTATCAATATAAGATACAGGGTTATTGTATACCAGCTTAAATACCAGGGAGGGGCAATTTTTATATGAATCTTCAATGGTTCCTCGCTCCAGAGGCCGTCATTATTTGCTGCCTGCAAGTAAAAAGTGTAATTTCCGGGCGAAAGATCCGTATAATTAGCGAACCTTCTTTCTGCGCCTACTACAACCCAATCCTCGATATTTTCCAACTTATACCTGTATTTATTTTTCTCAGGGTTTGCAAAATGTAAACCTGTAAATTCAAATGAAAAAGTATTGAATTTAAATGGGAGTTGAATAGATGTTGTTTGTGAGATAGGTTGTTCTAATACCCTATAACCTTTAAAAACTCCCGGAAGTACAATTTCATTCAGAATTTTGAATTCTGTAATAGCAACTTTAGGCTTCTGCCTGTTTTGTGTGATTTTATCAGGCATAAAAGATGTAATTCCCTGGGTGCCGCCAAAAAATATCTTTCCATCATCCGATTCCGCTTCTGAAAGCATATAAAACTGGTTGGATTGAATGCCATCTGATTGATAATAATTTGTAATTTGTTTAGTTAGCGTATTTAATTTTGAAATACCATTTTCTGTGCTAAGCCATAAATTTTTGTTTTTGTCAGAAACAATAGCATATATGATATTGCTGGATAATCCATTGGTAGTAGAATATATATCAGTCTTTCCTGTTTTTCTGTTGTAAGAAGTGAGGCCACTACCTGCAGATCCTATCCATAAAAGTTCATTTTCATCCTCATAAAAACAGCGAATGAATCCAGGGAAAACAGTATCAGTATTCTGCTGGTTGGTAGCGTTTAAAAGTGTAAATGTAAGTTCATTAAAATTATTTGCCTT
>JBEPYD010000159.1:0-8487 GCA_041641575.1 Bacteroidales bacterium | reverse complement strand
AATAGCACACATAGGCATGTGCACTGCTTGCATCGGCTCTTACCCGGAACTGGTAACGTTTGCCATCTCCTTTTAGGCGGATAACAAACTTCGTTTTGCCTGCACAACCAGTGCGGTTAAGCCGATGCCTTACCAGCGAAAAACCACCATTGTTTTCCAGGGAAACAAAGCCGCTGAAGATCCCATTTCCATCCGGGTTTAACCCGAAATTTCCTTTTGATCTGCCGCCCATTACACCATCATTAATGATTTGCCAGGTGGAAATATCCGTAGTGTTCCTGAAGTCAAAAAGGATCTGATTTTGCATGGGAAGAAAAATAAATGAGATAATAATTAAAACTGTCATTAGTAGTATGAAGGTTCTTTGGGTGCAAAAGGTTCAATAAAACCTGACTTTCGCTGGGGTTTTCGTGCAACCACTAAATAGAAAAAGCTGTATGGATCAGATACAGCTTTTCTATGATTCATGCGTTTATGCCTGAAGTTTTAAATCCACTTCACAAAATTAAAATCCTGCCGGTGAGGTAATGCTGCATGCCATGGATATAAACGAATTCCAAACTGGAATATCCCTGCGCGGGAAGGTTTATAGGTGATGCTAAAAGTGGCTGTTTTATTTTCAAAACTTTCGAGTTTAAAATCTGCTTTCTCAATAATGTCTATGTTGTCAGATTTGGGTACAAAGCTGGAGATAACCATTTCCAAACCAAGATCTTCCGGTGATAAGTTTTCAAGTTTTAACTTCACTGATCCTTTGTATCTCTCGCCTACACTAATGGGTGTTTGCGTAAATTCAGGATGATTTACTTCCAACACTTCTATCTTTTCCCAGTTTTGGCTTACCCTTTTTTTCCAGGTACAAATTTCTTTTACAAGGGCAAAATCATTATCCTGAATTTTCTGCGACCGGCTGTACATTCCTTTATAGAACTTTTTATGATAGTCGAGAAGTTGCCGGTTCATAGTGAAGTTGGGTGCAACCTGCGAAATGGAATTTTTCATCACTTTTACCCATCCTTCCGGAACATTTTCCTTGTTACGGTTTTGATAATAAAGCGGACAAATTTCATTTTCCAGCATGTTATAAATGGTCTCTGCATCCAGTTCATTTTGAATTTCCTGGTTTTCGTAATGACGAATTTCAGTAAGCGCCCATCCTGCGCCTTCGGTATATCCTTCAGCCCACCATCCGTCAAGTACGCTAAAGTGGATGCCGCCATTCATGACTACTTTTTCACCACTGGTTCCTGATGCTTCCAGCGGACGGGTAGGGGTATTGAGCCAGATATCCACCCCTTGTACAAGCTGTTTTGCAAGACCCATTTCGTAATTCTGAAGAAATACAATTTTGCCGGTAAATTCAGGTTGGCGGGAAACTTCAATTATTTTTCTAATGAGTTCCTGCCCCTGTTTATCTTGTGGATGTGCTTTACCTGCAAATATAAATTGCACAGGCATATCGGGGTTGTTTACAATTCTGGAAAGACGTGCCGGATCGGTAAATAACAATTGCGCACGTTTGTATGTGGCAAACCGGCGGGCAAATCCAATGGTAAGGGTTTTTGGATTTATTTTTTCCTGTGCCTCTATAATCACCCTCGGATTTGCTGTATGGCTAAGCGCCGTTTCGCTGAGCCGCTGCTTAACGTATTCAATCAGGGATTTTCTGAGTTTGTTTTTGGTGTCCCAGATAATTTTATCGTCCACTTCATGTATTTTCTCCCACACGGTATGGTCATCCTGTTTCTGCAAAAAGTTTTTATCCAGGTGCTCGGCATATAGCTTCAGCCATTCTTTGGAAATCCAGGTAGGGAGATGAACACCATTGGTCACATAGTCTATGTGGAGTTCATCAGGATAATACCCCTGCCACAAATCTTTAAGTATTTGCTGGCTTACTTTACCATGAAGACGACTGACGCCGTTAATTTCCTGCGAAAGGTTTGCTGCCAAATGGCTCATGGAGAACAGCTCCTCGTTGTTATCCGGATCTATTTTTCCCAGGCTCATCAATTGTTTCCAGGTTATCTGCAAGCGTTCAGGGTAATGTGCAATATAGGTGCGTAGCAGGTCTTCAGTGAAAAAATCGTGCCCCGCGGGCACAGGTGTATGGGTGGTAAACAGACTTGAAGCCCTTACCACTTCCAGGGCTTCAGGGTAAGTCATATTTTGCTCCACGATAAGTCCTCTTAATCTTTCCAGACCAATAAAGGCTGCATGTCCCTCGTTACAATGATACAGGTCTGGAGCAAAACCGGTTTCCTGAAGGGCCCGGATGCCACCAACCCCCAGCAGTAATTCCTGTTTCAGGCGGTTTTCATTGTCGCCGCCGTATAAGTGGTAGGATATGGTACGGTCAGCCTCCTGGTTGTCTTCAAAGTCAGTATCAAGGAGCAACAATGGTATACGACCTACATCTACACGCCATATACGTGCATATACAGTACGTCCGGGAAATTGTATGCTAATTTTAAGTTGCTTTCCGTTTTTATCAAAAACAGGTTGTGCAGGTGTTTTATCAAAAATTTGCATTTCATAATTGGCTATCTGTTCCCCGGAAGCGGAGAGTACTTGTTTAAAGTAGCCATACCTGTAAAACAGGCCAATTCCCACCAGGTTGTAGTTGTAGTCACTGGCTTCTTTCAGGTAATCGCCTGCCAGTACGCCAAGGCCACCAGAGTATATTTTCAGGGAATCGTGTATGCCATATTCCATGCTGAAATAGGCAACTTTGGCATCTTTCTGGTACTTTGCTTCAGCCATGTAGCTGGTAAAATCATCGTAAACATTTTTCAGCTTTGCTTTAAAATTGCTGTCCTGATCCAGGGTAACAAGCTGATTATAGCTTAAATTTTCCAGAAATTTAAGGGCGTTTTCATCTGATTTTTTCCACATTTCCGGATCTATTTCTCTAAAAAGATCAATGGCTTCATGATTCCAGCTCCACCACAGATTTTTTGAAAGTTCATCGAGTGGTTGAAGTCCTTGCGGTATTGTTTTTTTAATTAAAAGCTTTTTCCAGATAGGTTGATTTGTCATTTTTTGTCGGTTAATGAGTGGGATTTGAACAACGCGTTCACTTTTTGATATTTTACCTTTTCGCATCCGGGCCTTTTGCAGGGCCGCATCATATGCTTTAAAGAGCATGTCTGCCTGATTTTCCCAGAGCGTATCCTTTATAATTAAATTAAGTTGATGAAGGTTGTTGTTTAATTTATCCCTGTTATTAATATAAATTTGCTTTACTGTTGCTGATATCTTTGTTGTTGTTTCTTTGTAGTTTTCTTCTGTACGTTCGATTATGGCAAGTGTTTTTGGCAGTAAATCTTTTCTTTTGCCTGCCCATTCCCCGAAACCGGATAAGTTTGTTGTAATGGTTGGGATGCCATATAAGATGCTTTCATGCGCACTATAACCCCAGGGTTCATAAAGGGAGGGAAACACTGACAGGTCAAACGCAGTGAGCAAATCAAAATAGGAACAGTTAAATATTCCGTCTGAACCATTGAGGTGCGCAGGTACAAAAATGATATTGATGGTATTTCGGCCGGGGTCATCGAGTTTATTATCCCGAATTTTATTCACCACAGGATTGTTATCCTCATCGTGAAGATAATGTGTGATAAAATTGTTTTTTAGCTGTGCGGGATGTTCTCTTGATAAGTTTATCTGCAAATCTTTGCGGCTGCCGTAATTGTTGAATGGCATTTGAATGAATGCGAGCACAGGCTTTTGCAGCGGATCCGGATTTTCATTTAATTCCTTCAATACATCAAGGAATACATCTATCCCTTTATTATGAAAATCGTTCCTGGCGCTAGTGCCTATGACAAATGTATCTTTAGAATATTTTATACCTGTAAGTGCTGTGGCAGTTTTTAAAAGGAGGGTTCTTGAAAGCGCACGGTTTTTCTTCCATATGGCATCGGTAAGCCTGAAACTTTTATGAATGCCATTGGGTGTAACGAAATCTGCAGGTTTTTGCAGAAATTTCTTTGAAAGTCCTGAACTTAGTTTACTTACATTGGTATAGCTGTCGGCTTGCTGGGCCACCGTTTTTTCTAAAGAATACGGAGCCCTAATTCCAAGGTCATTTGGTGATGGATGATTTTCCGATGGCTCACCTGTGTTGTAAATGGTTTTTCCATGTGCAATTAAGGTTCTCCCCATAATATGGCTGTGTATGGTGAAAACATTTGCCACGCCGGGTAATTTATCTTTTATATAAAGCAACCCGGCGCCGCTGGTCCAGTCATGGAAATGGGCAATTACCCTGTCGCGTGACGACAAATGATATCGCACAAAACTCTCCATTACTTTGCCAGTAGCATAACCAAACAGAGTGGGCTCAATATAATCCCAGCCTCCTGAAATTGAATCAATCCCGAATTTTTCCCATAATCCGATTAAGATGGCGTTTTTTTCAGCAAAATAGGGGGTGAAATCTACCAGAATAGTGGCGGGTTTGCCATGGGTTTTCCAATGTCCGGTTCGAATGCGCAATCCTTCTTCTGCTGCTTTTTTCTTCCATTCGGCAAATAAATAATTGTCCTCTTCAAATTCCGGATGAATAATGCTTTCCCGGTAAACATCCGGACCAAAGAGTATGTAATGCTGCCCGAAAGCTTCCACCATGAACTCAGTTTTTGTACTGAGCATGGTATGCACAGCACCTTCCTGATTGCAAACCTCCCAGCCTGCTTCAAGTATATAATCGGGTTTTGTGCTGTCCTGTTTCATGTAAGAGATTAATTTCCGGTAAAAAATATCTTTTTTCTAAAAAACCACACCTTTAATGCAAATGCAAAATTAATCAACAATTTCATTTCCTAATTAGTCCTGGCGTATTTAATATTTTTTAATAGAGATGATCAGACAAAAAAAATATCAATTTTCTATATAGATACTATATTTATATTACAATTTATCGCATAATTTTACAATGGTAAATCAATTTGAGAACCTTTTGTTCAATCTTCCCCCTTAGAAAATGAGGGTTTTTATCCCACAGGTTAGATATTTATCATTTTCTTCAGGGAACAATGTGTTTTTCTATTGGTTTAAACGTAGTATTGTTATTTTTAGAGATAATTGTTAATCATATAATTTATAAGGCGTAGACGATACTTTTCAAAGAAAGCATCCTGCCAACATTCCTAAATATGCAATTAGAAAAAGCACGCAAAAAGACGTATACCATTATATTTGAGTCTGATACACCGGCAGGAAAAGTTTTCGATCTGGTTCTGCTTATCATAATTCTTTTTAGTGTACTTGTTGTTATCCTGGAAAGTGTGCCGGATTTTCATGCGCAGTATTATGAGGCTTTTCGCACAATAGAGTGGGTGGTGACCATTATATTTACTGCAGAATATCTTTTGCGGATGTGGGCAGTTGGTAAACCTCAGAAATACATACTCAGTTTTTATGGGATCATCGATTTTTTATCGGTTATCCCTACGTATATCGGGTTAATTATAACTGGGGCTCAAAGTCTATTGATTATCAGGGCCATTCGTCTGCTCAGGGTGTTCAGAATATTAAAAATAACCCGCTACACAAACGAAAGTCAAATGCTTGGCAGGGCCTTACTGGCCAGTAAGGTTAAAATCAGTGTATTTCTTTTCACCGTGCTTACCATCGTATTAATCATTGGCACCATTATGTATCTGATAGAAGGTGAAGATGCCGGTTTTACAAGCATTCCACGCAGCATTTACTGGGCCATTGTTACCCTTACCACTGTGGGGTATGGTGATATAACGCCACATACAGCCATAGGTCAATTCATTTCCGGTTTTGTTATGATACTTGGGTATGCTATTATTGCCGTGCCTACGGGTATTTTTACCGGTGAAATTGTGAAATCAGCCCGAAATACTGAGGGCAAAAGGATATGTGAAGATTGTAATTCGCGCGGTCATGAAAATGATGCCACTCATTGTAAATACTGTGGTGGCAGGCTAATTGATTCACCAGGGCTTACATCTTAAATTTAAAATATCCACCTTTGGCTGAATTTTACCTATTTTTGCGCAACATACGATGTAAAATATCTGAATGTTTGATGCGTTTCATCATATATAGTATCTGCAATAAAACCCAGGTGGTGGATAAGATAACCACAAATTCGAGTCTTGCGAAGCCATGAAAAGCGCAGTATTTTTATGGCTTACGTAACAAAGAAGCCAGGGTTTTTTGCAAACATTTTATAATTAATTCTATTGAAAAACCATAACACGAATGAATTATAGTAAATATGTGAAAACTGGTATTATTTATTTGCTGGCAATATTCTTTTTGGCTGGTTGTAATATAAAACCTGAAAATTCCTTTACAATTTCCGGTCAACTAACAGGCAATACAGATGGTGAAATGCTATATCTTCACCAGCTTACACCGGAAGAGACACCCCTGGTTGATTCGCTAAAGCTTGATGAAAAGGGCGAATTTACATTCTCTGCCATGGCCAATTATCCTGAATTTTACCTGGTGAATACTTCCATGACCAACCGTATTCCTTTGCTGGTAAAGCCAGGTGATGAAATCTATCTTGAAGCCGGTATTGAGGATTTAAATGCCAATTACATGGTAGAAGGTTCAAGTGAATCAGCTTTAATTAAACAATTGATTGACAGGCAGAACAGAACCATGAGCCAGGTAGCAGAACTTGGAGACATATACCGAGACAGCCTGCAAAGCAGTAATCTTCCACAAATTAAACAACGTCTCGATTCCATCTATACCAATGTTATGGATGAGCATGAAGCCTTTACAAAAAAGTTTATTGGTACACATCCGGCTTCTTTTGCAAGTATCATGACCCTTTATCATAGTATTGATCCAAGGGAAACAGTGCTTGATCCGCTGGAGGATTATGAGTTTTTTGCTTTGGTGGATTCCAACCTGATGGCGCTTTATCCTAACTCTGTTTCTGTGCAATCTCTAAATGAACATGTAAAAGAGCTTACCTTGCAGAAAAGACACCGGGAAAGTGTACAAAATCGTTTACAAACAGGTGCTGTAGCCCCCAATATATCTTTGCCCGGATACAAAGGAGACACCATATCACTCTCTGATTTACGAGGGAAGTACGTGCTGCTCTCTTTCTGGGCCTCATGGTCAAAACCCTCACGCGAGCAGCACAGAGCCTTGCGGCAGGCTTATTATCGATATAAGAATAAAGGGTTTGACATTTACCAGGTATCATTAGACCAGTCAAAAGACCCCTGGATTGATGCCATCCGATTAGATAATCTCTATTGGAACCAGGTTAGCGACCTTAAATACTGGAACTCGCTCGTAGTACCTCTGTATAATCTTAAAGAGTTGCCCGTGAATTACTTGCTTGATCCCGAAGGAAGAATTATCGCAAAAAATTTGTATGGAGAGGAATTGTCTGCTAAACTTGCTGATATTTTTTCAAATAAATAAAATCAAACAGGATGTTTCAAAGAATAAATTATGTTATCATTCTTATTTTAGCAACCCTTCAATGGAGCTGTAACAGAGATGAACGGATAGTGATAAAGGGAAATCTGCAAGGGTATGATAAAGGAGAGATGGTTTATTTAAATAAGGTAGAAGTGGATACCATTATCACTATAGATTCTACGGTACTAAAAGGCACAGGAACTTTTCGGTTTAAATCATTTTATAAGCAACCGGCTTATTTTCAGCTGCAAACGGGCAGTGAAGAGATGCTGAACCTGGCGATGCTCCCCGGAACTACAGCCGAATTAACTGCGGAAAAAGGTGGTTTGGCCAATGCTGATATCCGCGGCTCTGAGGCTACTAATATCGTACAGCAGGCAAATCAGCGTTTGGAGACCACAAAAGCAACCATGGATTCTCTTGTAAGCATTTATCAGAAAGCTTCCGCAAAAAATGATCAAAGTAAAATGAATGAGTTGGACAGCCTTTATAATGCTGAGCTAAGGTCACATAAGCGGTTTCTTATCCAGTTATTGCTGACAAACTCAAAATCCATTGCAGCAATACCACTGCTTTACCAAAAGTACGATGATGAACGGATGGTTTTTGGCACCGTGCGCGACATGCAATACTTTAAAATTATCACCGATTCACTTGTGCCGCTTTATCCCCGCTCTAAACACATGATTCTTTTGTCCAGGAATTTCAATGAAATGATGGAAAATGTTAGAAGCAGTCAGTTGCGGCAAAAGATTGCCAATGCTGCGGAAGTTGAGCTTCCTGATATTGTGCTGCCAGGCACAAATGATGCGTTGGTATCTCTTGAATCACTAAAGGGTAAATATGTTTTGTTACAGTTCAGTCAGTTTGCAGGGCGAGAGAGTATGATGCAAAACCTTGAATTACGTGAGATATATCAGGAATTGGAAAACCGCCCGTTTGAAATCTACCATGTTTCCCTGGAACCTTCTGTTAAAAACTGGAAAGCCCGAACAGCTGAATTTGATATTCCCTGGGTTTCTGTTATTGATACTGCAGCAAATTTATCACCAT
>JBEPYD010000158.1:0-8507 GCA_041641575.1 Bacteroidales bacterium | reverse complement strand
ATACCCCTGGCCAACAGACTGAAATTAGCTTTTTGCTGCCCCATCACCCCTCACAACAGCCGTTTTTCCAGCGCCCGTTTGGGGGCCAGGGTGTCTATCTTACCATTGAAGTTGACGATGTGGACGGCCTGTATCATCAACTGAAAGACAAAGGTATAGATATAAAGATTGAGCTCAGAGATGAACCCTGGGGAGACAGGCATTTTGCAATTGAAGATCCAAATGGTGTGGGTATCGATATTGTTAAATATGCGCCACCGGAATAATTATTCAGATTATGGGTTTGCTGTTGCAGGCAGGAGGCAATTCGGGTGCCTGAATATTGAATTTCCTGTTTATACAAGAAAGTGGCACATATTCAGGTTTTTAAGTCTAAATCTGCCCTTGCCTCTGCAAATCTTATTTTGTGTGCTGAAGCTAAAATCCTTATAATATTGCCAGGGAAAGTTATTAAATTTATGGAATATTTGGATGAAAAAAATAACAGAAACCCGATCATGGATAAAATCGAGGCAGTACCTTCGATTAAAAGAAAATCATTTCAACTTTACTGAAGCATGGCTATTTAGTTCATATACTAATGGCGATAATAATTGACAAAGCAGATCAAAAATTTGATACAGAGGTAATATTGATGACGATGAGAAGGTGAAGAAACCCTGATTGAACCTCATGCATTTACCAAAGAGGAATTCAATAATCCCCTGCCTAATAACCAGGTAACCATATAACCAGATAACCATATAACCAACAAACCAGCTAACCGTCTACCCGGCATCCCACTCCAGCACTTGCTCATCCACCGCCAGTTCCACGCCCCGGGGCAACTCTTTTTCTATCTCGGCTGTGAGTCCCAACTGATGGCTAATGTGTATGATGAGCCCTTTTTCAGGCTTAAATTCTTCAAACAAGGCAACAGCCTCATCAAGGGTGAAATGAGAAATATGCTTTTCTTTGCGCAATCCATTGATAACAAGGTAGCGACTGCCTTTAATTTTGTGTTTTTCCTCTTCAGGGATTCGGTTGGCATCGGTGATATATGTGAAATCATGAATACGAAATCCCAGTACTGGGAGTTTGTAATGGTATGCCCGTATGGGGATTATCCCGATATCATCAATGGTGAAAGGGGATGTGTTTATTACAGAAAAATTCAGTTGCGGAATTCCCGGGTACTTCTTCTCAGCAAAAATGTACGGATACATTTCCTGCAGAGCATGCAGTACGCGTTCCTCTCCGTACATATCCATGGGTTGCTGCTGGATAAAATTAAAGGCACGGATATCGTCCAAACCCCCAATATGGTCACGGTGCTCATGGGTAAATAACACGGCATCCAGTTTTTTTACGTTGGCACGCAACATTTGCTCCCGGAAATCGGGCCCCGTATCTACCACCAGGGTTTTTCCTGCTGTTTCAATCATCACAGATGTACGCAGGCGCTTATCCCGTGTATCATTTGATGTACACACTTCACATTCGCAAGCAATAATCGGTATTCCCTGCGAGGTACCGGTTCCCAAAAAGGTTACTTTCATTTAATCTCTACAAATGGTTAAAGTACTGCAAAATAAAGCATTATTTTCCCGCTTTACGGCCGATATTTTCATTTTTTTCTATATTTCTCTTTTTCTGCCACGCCACCCGGAATGAAAGAGAAAGCAGGTATCCCAGTACGAAAATTGCCAGTGCAGCCGCAGGAATGGCAGCCCGTGTTCCAAACAGCGAGAGCGCGGTTACCGCTGCAAAACCGGAGCTTTTTATGGTTACCAGCAGCGATTGCGAGATAGCCAGTACTTTGTTTCCGGTAATTTTTACCACTATGTATTCATAGAGATATCCCAACACAAAAATGCTGATAAAAAGCACCAGGGAGGAAGAGAGCAATGAAGCAGGCATTTCAAAAAAAACCTCCCGGTTCAGACCCACTGCTGTGTAAATGATGATGGCAAACCCCCAGTCCACAATTTTTCCCCGCCCCTGCAATACGTACTTTACCACCGGCTTCATAAGCAGAAACCTTGATAAAACCAGGGGAATCAGGATTAACTTTATCATCAGATAAAAAAGATCCATGGGATTGATGCCTCCACTGCCTGCAAACCACGATACAATAAGCGGAGCAAGTCCGATAGAGGCAAGAAAAGCCCCCAGGGTTCCCATTATGGAATAATTGATATCGCCTTTAAGGATGGCACTGAAGGGAATAATGGCCACACCGGGGGGCGTAGCAGCAATTACCACCATACCGTAAAAAATACTGATGTCATCAATCAGCCAGTGGGAGAGCAGCAAAATAACAGCGCCGTAAAGCACATAGTTTAAAATAATTCCCGCAAAAAAAGGTTTGTATATCTTGCGCGGTGTAGTGAGCATTTTGGTACTGATGCCTGTGGTGGAGAATGTCATTACAATGGCCAGAATAAGCAGCATCCATGGCTCAAAAAACAGGGCTAACTCCCCTGCAAATAATCCTGCCACAACAGCCAGTACCAGAATAAAATTACGGTTTCCCAATATCTTCAACAAATGTGTCATATCTTTTCATTACGGTTACAATGCTGTATCCGTTAGTGTATTTACAAAACGTGAATTTACAGCATACTAACAATGTAAATGCCGGGAAGTAATCCGAGTTGTCTATGTTTTATAATACCCCAAATACAATCCCGGATAAGAAATTTTTCACAATACAGTTGCTCCGTTTGCTGTTTTAATTGTATATATTTGTCGCAAACCTAAAAGCGTATACATTGTTATACATCTCATATATTTTATAAAAGGAGGTGGATAACAGTCACCAGGTTAAAAAAACAATTGTTTAATTAATTTATTTTAAAATGAAAACATGTCATGTGGCAATGAAGGGCGTAGTAAGCACACTGGCTGCTATGGGATTGCTTTTTACATCATGTTCAAATCAAAACCAAGCGAATATGAAACCACCGGTTGCAGAGAAGAAGCCAAAAGAATTAACCATCCACGACCATACTCGGGTAGATGATTATTACTGGTTAAATGAGCGGGAAAATCCTGAAGTAATCAGTTACCTTGAAGCTGAAAATGCCTACACCAAAGAGGTAATGAAAGACACAGAAGAGCTGCAGGAAAAACTTTTTGATGAAATTGTTTCCCGCATCAAGCAAGATGATGAATCAGTGCCTTATAAAAAGAACGGCTACTTTTATTACGTAAAGTATGAAAAAGGCAAGGAATACCCCATTTATTGCCGCAAAAAAGGTAGCCTGGAGGCTGAAGAAGAGGTAATGTTAAACGTGAATGAACTGGCTGAAGGACATTCTTATTACCAGGTAGCCGGTTTAAACGTTAGTCCGGACAATAAAATCCTCGCTTTTGCTGTGGATACGGTAAGCCGTAGAATTTATACCCTGCATTTTAAAAATCTTGAAACAGGTGAAATTATGGAGGAGAAAGTACCGGTTACCACCGGATCTTCTGCATGGGCCAACGATAACAAAACCCTGTTTTATACCCGCAAAGATGAGGTTACCCTCCGTTCTAACCGGATTTTCCGCCACACCCTGGGCGAGGATCACGTAAACGACCTGGTTGTATTTGAAGAAACAGATGAAACATTCAATACCTTTGTCTACCGCACAAAATCCGATGCTTACATTATTATCGGGAGCAGCAGTACCCTTTCAAATGAATACCGCTACCTGAGCACGGACAACCCGAATGGTACATTTAAAATATTGCAGCCGCGCGAGCGAAATCTTGAGTACAGCGTGGATCATTACGGCGATTATTTTTATATCGTCACCAATATGAATGCGCAGAATTTCAGGCTGATGCGCACACCTGTGGATAAAACCCTTAAGCAGAACTGGGAAGAAGTAATCCCGCATCGCGAAAGCGTGTTTTTAGAGGATATTGAAATCTTCAACAAATACCTGGTTGTTACCGAACGTGAGCAAGGCCTTGTAAACCTGCGTATTATCAATTGGAATACCAGTGATGAACATTATATTGATTTTGGCGAAGAGGTCTACACCGCGTGGACATCCGTAAATCCTGATTTTGATAGTGAAGTATTGCGCTATGGATACAGCTCACTTACCACTCCGCGTTCTGAGTACGACTACAATATGAGTACCCGTGAAAAAGAGCTTTTAAAGCAGCAGGAAGTGCTGGATGAAAATTTTGATCCGGATAATTATGAGGCCAAGCGCATGTATGCCACTGCTGATGATGGTACCCAAATACCTATGTCTATCGTTTACCGAAAAGGCCTTGAAAAAGATGGTGATAATCCCGCGTTACTCTATGGTTATGGTAGCTATGGCGTTACCATCGACCCTTATTTCAGCTCTGTAAGGCTTTCACTTTTAGACCGGGGCTTTGTTTTTGCCATTGCACATATACGCGGTGGTCAGGTAAACGGCCGCCCCTGGTATGAAGATGGTAAGCTGCTGAAAAAGAAAAATACCTTTACTGATTTTAACGATTGTGCAGAAAAGCTTATCGCTGAAAATTATACCAATCCTGACAAACTTTTTGCCATGGGCGGTTCTGCAGGAGGTTTGCTGATGGGGGCAGTTATAAACCTGCAACCTGAATTGTACCATGGGGTAATTGCAGCCGTTCCTTTTGTTGATGTGGTAACTACCATGCTTGATGAAAGCATACCCCTTACTACCGGTGAATTCGATGAGTGGGGCAATCCGAAGGTGAAAGAATATTATGATTATATGCTTTCCTATTCGCCTTACGATAATGTAACGGAGCAGGATTATCCACACCTTTTGGTAACTACGGGTTTGCATGATTCGCAGGTGCAGTATTGGGAGCCTGCCAAATGGGTAGCCAAAATGCGCGACCTTAAAACCGATGAAAATTACCTGCTTTTGCATACCAACATGGAAACCGGACATAGTGGAGCTTCCGGGCGCTTTCAGCGATACAAGGAAGATGCCCTGGAGTATGCCTTTATGTTTAAGCTGGTGGGAATAAAGGAATAAAATATTTTTTGAAGATATAAAGCCACTGCCCGTTGCCGGGTGGTGGTTTTTTTATTCATAATATCTGATAGCGCAAGCCTTTTCGACTTATGCCCGCACCACCAATGGCGCAAGTCTTTTCGACTTTTACTCAATCCAATTTTTATACACAACCTGGGGTAGGGCTTTCAGCCCTTCGAATTCATTCTGGGGCCTTCTACATAGGGCTTCCGCCCTATGCTTTTACAGTTTGACCCTTCAGGTCAGTCAGGAAATTGCAATACAATTCCGAATTAAAATGCAGTTGCCTCCTACATATAATTCCCCATGTTGGTGATTTATTGCCTGAAAGGGAATGCTATCCGATAGCGCAAGTCTCTTCGACTTAGCCAATTCACCTAACAGCGCAAGTCTTTTCGACTAGTACTCCATCCATTTTCCAACATAAGTTGAAAAATCCTACATCTTTTTACTGCTCATATAGCAAAGTTATGATTCTCAGAGTAAACAAAAAACAAACAGATTGTTTCGCTGGCGCTAACAATGATGAGTATGGTTGCTTTCTTAATTCCGCCGAAACAAAATATATATTCTTCGGCACTACCCCTTGCCTTCAGCAATGAAGTGGAGGAGGAACGGCACAACTTGTCGTAATCCCTCAACAATTGGAAGTAAAACCCTTATTCAACGCTTTCAATTGTTTTAGATTTTTTATTTATGAAGAGCACAATTAAAACATACAAAAGAATTAATATTGATCCAGCTGCGGAAATATTTCTGCCCATGTAATAGGTTTGTGGTTCAAATTTGAATTCAATCTTATGTTCGCCTGCAGGAATGGTTAAACCTCTTAAAACATAATTGACACCATAATATTCAACCGGATTACCATCTATGTAAGCATTCCATCCTGCATCGTAGAAAATCTCGGAAAAAACAGCTAGTCTGTCATGCTTTGTTTCCGATTGATAGGTTAGATGATCAGGCTTGTATTCCAGCATCGTTATTACGGAGGTTGTATCAGGAATAACATTATTGGGCAATAAATGTGAATATTTTTTCTGGATTATGGCTGTTTTCTTATTCAAACCATCTAAGGCAAACATTTCCTGATCAGCATTATCTGCCATAATCAAATTATCTGCAAACCAGGCATTACCATAAGCATGGTGGTTTATTAGAGGCGCAGCCTGTGGATTAAAGATGATGTATTTTGTATTTAACATATTCAGCACAGGTATCTGTTTTTTAAGAAATAATTCCATTTCCTGTCCAGACGGTTGTTGGTTTAATTTTTCAATTATGGATTTAATTTCCGCTCCCAACCAAAATTCAATTAATTCCTGGTATCTTCTGAGCTTTGCCCCATGATATCCGCCAATGGATTTATGATAATAGGAGGTTCTGCTTTCATTAAAGGGGTCAGGTAAGGAAAGAACCCTGTAATTTGAGTTAAAATTTAATTCAGCAAAACGAATATTATTCCTTTCATTTTCTAACTCAGCTGAAAGTTTTGACGTGGATTTTAATCGATGGTTTAATGCCTTTTCAATCTTAGTATTAAGTTCCTTTTGTTGGTCTATCTCAATACCCAGTATGGTTATATCTGCCTGTGCGGGTTGGTGTGGGTTAAGATAATTATAGGGTTTAACCCATTCGGTGTATTTGTTACCTTTCTTTTCATTTCGTAAATACCTTCTGTCGACACCCCATAAATCAATAATGATAATTATGCCCAACACTAAAATAAATTGTAAAGATTTCAGGCGCTTTTTCAGGTATAAATAAATAAGCAACACAGTGATTCCAATAAACAGAAAGCTTCTGAGTAAGTCCTCTTTAAAAATAGATACCCTTATATTTTCTATTGCCTGTTGCATATCACCTATTTGCAGGAGAGCACCTGGATTACCAGAATAGTTCTGTTTTAAATCTTCAAAATAAGAATACTCGTTTCTGTTGAAGAAATCAAAAAATAACCGTGGAAATAAATAGAAAATAAGAAGAATACCTGCTACACCTGCAGATATTTTTATAAGCTTTTTATTATTTATCTGATTTAGAAACAAGTGATTTATAAATAAGATAGCAAGCAATGAGAAAGATATCTGTACAAGAATAAGCATCATTTTTGTGTCCCTGAACTTATTGTATAAAGGAATATGATCAATAAAAAAATCCGTAACAATACTGAATTTCCATGACAATAGAATAGCGAGCAGTGATACACCAAGAAAAGCCCACTTTATTTTATCTTTCACAAAAAATGCCCCAAATATAAATAATAGAAATATGGAAGCGCCAAAATAAAAAGCACCGCCTGTGGCATATTGTTCTCCCCAGTACTTTGGATACCGCGAAATCGATTCCCTTAAAGAAGGGGATACATCTTTCAGATATTCTTTTTCCTGACCAAGCACCCCCATTGCTCCACCCTTAACATTTGGGATAACGAGCGACCATATTTCGCCGTGACCAAAACTATATTGTTTAATATAGTCCTTGTCAAGTGCATTATCTGCAAGTGATGATCCGGATGTAGATTTTTTCAGTGTTAGTTCGGATTCTCCCCGGGTAGTATAATTACTATATTCTTTAGTTACCATTATATTTGTTACAGGTGGTAGCAGCCCCAGCATGCCTCCTAAAAGTAGAAATAATGAAGCTTTCATAAAAGCAGGCATTACTTTTTCCTTTAAGGCAATTACGAACTCTACTAAAGCAATTCCTGATATCATATACAAAAGATAGTAAGTCATCTGTAAATGATTGGCTGAAATATGCAAACAAACGAAAATTGCAAGCAAAGCACTTCCGGTAAAGTAGTTTCTTCTATACCCATAATAGATACTCCCAATTATTGGAGGAATAAACGAAATAGCGTGGATTTTGGTATTGTGTCCACCCACCAGATAAAGAATATTATAGGATGAAAGACCAAAGGCAATTGCTCCTATTATTGCAATTTTAAAATCTACTCTAAAACAAAGTAACATAATATAAAACCCTGCCATCAAAAAAAACATATAACCAATAGGTCTTGGAATAAGTTTTAAAATGTAATTTTTAACTGTGTTAATTACGTTCGGATTACGCATAGAAATCTGGTAAGCAGGCATTCCACCAAACATGGCATTTGTCCATAGAGGATCGATCTGATATATTTCTCTGGCATCTCTGATTTCTTTGCTCATGCCAAGATAATTCGTATTGTCACTTTGGTGAAGCTGATATCCAAGCATTTGAGGATAAAAAAATGCGGAGCTAATTCCAATAAAAATTAAAATCGCAATTATATGTGGAAGCACATTCTTTTTTATAAAGGAAAAATTCAGTCTGTTCATTTTTTTATGTATAGAATAGAGAAAGTTAAATTTGAGTAGAACCAAACAAATATATGTTTTGAATGTGTATTGAGCAAATTTTACCTTGCAATTTATTTGAGATCACCTTTCAGCACTTACATTGCACCTATCTGCTGCATTTTTATTACTTTTGGTTTCAAATTTCGATAAGGATTTATGATTGCAGAAAATTTAGAGCGAA
>JBEPYD010000157.1:0-8559 GCA_041641575.1 Bacteroidales bacterium | reverse complement strand
AGAAAAGATGGAGGCAGCGGATGAAGAAGATTTTGAAAAAGCCGCTGCTTACCGCAATAAAGAGAAGCAAGCGCTAAGGCTAATCACAAAACAAAATAAATACGCAGAATATGAAGATCAAGTCCATGTGCTAAATCACGGCAGACTAATCCTGCATGCCTGGTTCTATATGGAATATAAGCTACCGGTAAACCCTAAAAAAGAAGAGGGAAAAACAGACATTAACATAAAAACTTATGAACTGTACGCTACCCCTACCCCGCAGGAAGAAAAGCAGCTGATCACGAGGGAAAATTTGCAAAATGCATCGCAAAAGTTTTTAATTACACATTCCATGTTGATGGCCCGCATGATTTCTTTGCTTCCGGGTTTATGGTTTATCTGGAAATACCTTCCCGGCATTAAATATGGCCTGCAATATGCACCACCCTTATTAAAAATCAGAGCAGAGAAAGTAGCAGCTGTGCTTCGGCAGGATTTTTTCAAAGCGGCCGAATGTCGCGATCAGGAACTGGCGCTAAATTCAAAGCTTGCAAACCAAAACAAGCGCGTAAAGCATAAAACAACTTCGCATGTGCTCAAAAATGGCAGGTTGGTGGTGCATGTTTGGTATTACTGGGAGAGGGGCTATTTGACATGAAAAATTGACAGCAATCTTTGGTGAAAATGAGGGTAATAATTCAACAACATCTACACAACAAAATGTGTAAGTTATTTAAGTTTCGCACTTATCTAATATTGTAATTATCAAATATGTTCAACCCCTTTAGGGTTGCTAAGTGTATGGTAGTCAAACTTTCCACGAATTCCATTCGTGGCTATTTAAATTAAACCACATTCGTGGTTAAAAGCCTGAAAGGCTTAAATTTGAATAGCCATGGGGCGTGCCCCATGGTATTCTTGCAGAAGGCAAACAATCCTAAAAGGGTTAAATTTTAATGATTTAGATAAGTGCGAAACTTCAGTAAGTTATTAAATACCTATCACCGGTCCATCCATTCCTTAAAAGCTGATATGGGTTACAAATTCACAATCTTATACTCTTTTTAAGAACATTTCCCGGTCTTTCATTACCAGGTATGCAGATACGATTAACAGCAATCCTGTTTGTATTACCTTACTCATGGGGTGCGTGGCAAATATTTCATTAAAGAAAACAGCGGTAATATGAAAGACAATGGTAAATAAAATATTCCGATTGGTTTTGTAATATATCCAGTTCATGATAAGAACAAAAGGAATCATGCTAACAATAAAATTCAAGGAATAAATCCAACCGGATTCTACCAAGTTACTATGATAATAGCCCTTAATGGTGGATAGCGGAAAGTGCCACACCGCCCAAAACATGGCAAAAATTAAGGAAGTGTTCAGCAGGTTAAACCGGTTGAGCAAGCTGTCGGTGCCATAAGAATGCCAGGCCAGTTCTTCAAGTACAGGAGCTGCAAGCAGCAAGAACCAGACGGGAAAAAGTGATGAAGAAAACGTAAAGCCTCCACGAAGGGCAAACTGCCCCGTAGAATAACCAAAAAGTAGTGAAATTGCCTGCGCCAGCAGTATACTGATCAACATCAGGAAAAATGAGATCAGAATGTACTTAATTTTCACTTTGTTAAAGTTGAAAAAACGCCCCATGAAATCAGTTCTCAAAGTTTTATTTGGCAAAATAAACGAAAGTGCAATAAAAACAGGACCTGTTAATCCTAGTATACTAGTTATGCCCACAGCCCATTCAAGCGATTTGGTAAAAGGTTCCAAATGACTCAGGAAACCACTCAAAAACCAAAGCGACCAGGGAATGGCAGTACATAATAAATAAAAGTACACAGGACTTCTGTACGCATGGATGATTTTCTTTTGCTCTAATGTCTTCATAATTCTTGATTTTGGGTTAATTAATCAATTTTTGAGCAAAGAAAATTCAAAACCAGAAGCACATCGCTCAATCTTACAGGATTGAACCCGCCACACGTCCCAACCTGTAGGATTAAACTTTTATGTTGTTGATAATATGATTTTTAACTCATATATAAAGTTTAGTTGAACTACATCTTTTTTAACAGGTATTGAGAGGGTGTAAATCCCTTTTGCTTTTTAAAGATGTAGTTAAAAGAAGATTTTGAATTAAATCCGGCATCAAGAGCAAGGGCCAGTAAACTATAATTTTTGTTTTCTTTGGCGCTTTTTAAAAATGCATCTATTCGATAGCTGTTTACAAAATCGTGAAAATTTACGCCCGCCTGCTGGTTGATCACCTGCGAAAGTTGATTGACAGATACATTCAGCCTGGCAGCCAGTTCAGCCAGCGTGAGTTTAGGGCTAAGATAAGGCTTTTCCTCCTCCATACAGGAAAGAAGTTTTTGGTATATCCAGTGCACCATGGCCTCGTTCATACCGGAATTTTTATACTTAATTTCAGGCGCAATTTTCTTTTTTTGTTGTTTGTCATGCAATCCATTACCCACGAATATATGCTCATGCCTGATGCCAAAATATCCTATATAAAAGATGAAAATAATCAGGATGGCATAAAAGATTAACTCAGGATCAAATGTAAATGAGATATTAAGCCACCCTCGCGAAAGAAAAACAATAATGGCAGCCAGGAAAACCAGTCCAATTCCAAAAATGCAGTTGCGAAGCCATTGCAGGCTTATCCCCTCGCTGTAAGAGAAACTTTGTTTAATTTTCAGTTTATGCTGCATGGTAAGTCGAAAGGCAAGTATCGTATACGCCAGTCCGGAGGTGAGAATGGCTACCAGCAAAAGAATGGAGAAGGTAGAAAAATCATTGATTTCACCTTTATCTACCCATACTTTTTCCTCCGCCGTATAATAAAAGAAAAAATTCCACATGTAAAGGTAAGCCGCCATACCGGGAATAAAATGCAAATAGTCTACCCGGCGGATTTTCCGCTCATCGCGCAAGGCATAAAGGCAGTATAGATAAAGCAAAGGCCCATGAAATAGTGGCACGGGAGCTGTGACACCGATAAAATGTGGGTATTTCTCCCAGTATCCAATTATATTGTAATAATACCCCAACAGGTGAATACCCATCACTGCCACCCATACTGCCAGAATTTTATCAGTTACAGCCTTATTCTTCTTTGTCAGCAGCAAAAAGACAATGAAGAAAGACATAACAATTCCGCTTATAAAAATAACTTCCATGTGATAGAATAATCCTAATATTATACTTGTTACCTTTCCGGGATGCGCCCGTGCTTACTTAATCTTTTATAAATTCAATCAATCATTTCTCATCCCTTACAAAAGGCAAAATTAAATAAAACTGCTCTGATTTGTTGTTTTAATTGTTTTTGTGTATCAGCCATCATTTCTTTAGCCTGAAAAACATAATTAAACAAAAATAAATTTTATATGTTTGACATTCAATCTCACATATTTACACATAAAAAAAACTGGGAGTATGGGAATAGCAGCAGGTATTTTGATCATCCTGATATCAATCGCGCACAATATCTATGGTGAAAAAAAACAGATACCAGAACTAAAAAAGATCACCAATGATGCCATCATGATTGGCTCATTACGAATAATGATATTTCAGGGGGGCATATTGTTGCTCGCAGTAGGAATCATCCAGGTATTGTATTCAGCCAATATTATACAGCTGCCCGGCATTGCAGCGTACTTTCCCCTGGCCATTGTTTTTCTCAACTTTATTACCAGTCTAACTATTGCAGCATTCATCCACCGCGAAGTGTTTAAAGTTACCCTTCCACAGTTTGTAGTATTTGCTCTAATTATGGGGTTGCAATTTTGGAGTTTGCAATAAAGGCTTTATTTCTCTCTCAAAAATTAAAGTATTAACCTGATAGCACGGAAGGGAATCATAAAAATTCTATTCATGAAAAATTACCAATGAAATTACATAAGCGTTCTTTTACAGGTATTTACAGAAAAGGTAAAATTAATCCTGTTCTGTTTCTTTTATTTCTGTGTACACACGTATCTGCACAATTTGGTGAAGAAATAATAATTGGTAAAAGATATACTTTCCACTCGGATATATTAAATGAAGAGAGGGGATACTTGATTAGCCTGCCGGATTCCTACAACAATGCTGAATTTTCTAACAGACGATACCCTTTGCTTGTCATACTTGATGGAAATACACACTTTCATGCTATCACTGGCATGGCTGGCTACATGTCAAAAGGCAGAAACCCCAAAATTCCTGAAATGATTATTGTAGCGATTCAGAGTGTTGATAGAAGACGAGATTTTACACCAGACAAAGTCATAACAGTAAGAGAAAACAATACGGGTGGAGGGGATAAGTTTCTTGATTTCCTTGAAAAGGAATTAATCCCTGATATAGATACAAAATATAGAACAGATTCTTACCGAATTCTTTTTGGACACTCTTTAGGAGGCTTGATCACTACACATGCCTATTTGAAAGAGGAGACATTATTCAATGCATTCATCGCAGTTGATCCAAGCTTTGGCACATGGGATGAGGAAATAATGGATGAAAAATTAGAATCTATAACCAGCAATACTTTTGAAAGGTTCTTGTATATCGCCACCGCAAATTGGGGGAAACGAAATTTAAGAAACCGGGATCGGCATGTAAGATTTTATGAGTCCCTGAACAGTAAAAGTGAAGGCATTTTTCCGGGAAAACTAGAGTATTTTGAAAATGAAAATCATAACTCTGTTGCTCTAATGGCATTTTATAATGGAATTTTAGCCATTTTCGATGTTAAAGAAGGTGGTGAATAAAAATACCTGCCTGGAATGCCCAAATAAGCTATGAAAAGTGTTAGAAAATTAAATAAGCATCATTGTAAAATTCGTATCTTACAATGCAAATAAGAAAAAAGTGAATTGCTTATGAAAAAAGTGCAGAGGAATAAGTGATATTAGTTGTCTAACACTTGATTTGACAGTATGGCCCTTTACATAAAAATTAAAAGATATACAGCTGGAACAAAAAAGCTGTTAATGTAAAAGTAATTTGAGAAAAACTTGATGATATATTGCAGCATGGATAAACCAAATTGTATATCCTTTGAATAAAGATCCACGAATAAGAGCATTCTATACAGAAAGGATGAGTCTGGCTTTACAAAATGACAACTCATCCCTTTCACCGGAAAAACCAAAAAAATTAATTGAATATCTGGATAAAAATAATTTATCCGAATACCTGAGGATTGAGGATTCATTTCATCCTTTTGAAAAAGAGGATTTTTATATCGCTCATAATAAAGATTATGTTGATAGTTACTTTTCTGATGATTTGGGAAGACGTTACAAAAGATTACTTGGTTTAACCTGGAACAAAGATTTTGCTGAAACAACCCGGTATACGAACGCTTCTTTATTTTCGGCGATACATCACAGTATAAATAATCCCAACGAGGTATGTTTTAGTCCTACAAGTGGTTTTCATCATGCGTTTCCAAAAAAAGGGGCTTTTTACTGCTCCTTCTCTGGTCAGGTAATTGCATCTGTGAAAATTTACAGAAAGTATGGTTTAAGTGGTTGCTATATTGATTTAGACGGGCATTATGGAAACAGTATTGACAATAGCTATGATTTTGTGAATGATTTAGAAAAAGCTATACCCCCGGAAATTGGTAATATCAACATTGAATCGAATCATCAAACCTACCTTGATCAGTTTGAAGAGAAACTTAACGTACTTGAAAAATACATCGTGGATAAAAAAATCCATTACCTGGTTTTTTGTCACGGTGCAGACAGCCATGAATGGGATGATATGGGCTATCAATTAACTACAAATGAGTGGATCAAATGCTCGGAGATCTTTTACAGCTTTGTCAATAATCTTCAAAAAAGGCTTAAAAGACAAATCCCGTTATCCCTGGCCTTATTTGGTGGATACCGCAAAGATGATTATGATTCTGTACTTTCTCTGCATACTACAGATTTGGTTAAATGTTTGAATATACTCTGCGGACAAAATATTAATTATCAACCAATGGTGAAAGAAAAAATATTAAAGGATAAGTAGAAACAGGCAATAGATGCATTAATCCCTCTGCTTTAACATACACCTAAAGCTTTCAAAAAAAAAGGAAGTCCGCCCAAACCTGTTTAGACGGACTTTTTTTAAGACATACTCTTTTAATGCTTGTGTCCTTCATCACCTTTAGAGTCTTCTTTAGTTACTTTGTCACGGTTGTATTTACAACATCCGGGAAGTGCATTATATACTTCATCTTTGGCTTTGTGCATAGGAGTGTCATGATCCACTTTTGCAATGGCCATTTGCACCTTGTTTGCAGATGTTGTGGATTCATCAAAGGAAACTTCTATAATCTTGGTTTCCTTATCCCAATCGGCTGCTGTTACTCCGTCAACCGAATTGGCAGCTTTCTCAATGCGGTTTTCGCACATGCCGCAGTTGCCTTTTACTTCAAACTTCTCGGTTTTTGCCTGTGCAAAAACCATACTCGTTCCTAATAGAAACATACTCATCAAACTTAAAACTTTTGTTTTCATTTTAATATAATTTATATTGTGAATAAAAATGTTTAATTAAATTCTTTGGAAGGTTCTCCGCAGATAAGCGTCGAACAACCAAAGTGTGGGTTTTGATTTCTTTTAATTTGCTCAACCATGAAATTTACTGCTTGACAATATCTGCAATCCGTAAGCACTTAATTAGTTGGGAGAAAAATAAAGCCTCAAATAATATTTCAAAAAATCTGCTGGATATTGTGAAGTAAAATCACAATATAACGAACACACCATTTATCTCAAATGAGGTATGTTTGTAATAACGAAAGGACTGCTTGTATTTTCGGTGGAGAAATATTTAAGTTGTGTAATTCAACTTGTTGAGTAACTAAAGTTGAATTTAAATCCATATAAATAGTAATAAAAGTAAATAGTGTAGATAGTGAAATGGTTTGAAAATCGAAATTAAAAGAAGTCACTATAAAACTATCAACTTTATCTATAGGTATAGTTTCATCTTCACAATCATTTTTGTGATGGTTATTTACTTTACAGTGATGGGATTTTTCATGATGATTGGTTTTCGGAGCACAGCAATCCGCTGCATCTTTAAACACTGCAATATCGTATAATTTCTGCTGACAAAAATGCATATTAATATTCATTCCCACGGTAGATACCAACAGAACAAGAATTAACAATATTTGACTAATCTTTTTGAGCATTTAAATATACTTTGTGGCAAATAAACGTTAAATAAGGTTTACTTAATTATACACTATTTGCAAATTATGTACCGCATTCTGTTTAATATCTTTTTTTCCGTTAAAAGAAGAATAACACCTAAATAACCGAAATCGTGTAATATTTCTACAGTGGGTGTGGAAAACGATTCATCTTATTACTTATTCTAATTTGAATTTAAATTATTTTTGCTTGTAAGTTAATGGATTCACTGCTTTCCGATTAGTCCTTCTCAACTACCTTTTTTTGGCATTGTTTTCCCTCTCATAAAAATAAAAATTTTTTAAATGAACAGGAAACAATTTCTCATGCATGCATCCTGGGGCACAGCTATATCTTTGGCTCTGCCCTCGCTGGTTTATTGCAGTTCAGAAGCGGAAGCAAACAGAAACGAACCAGACCCGGACTTTCTGCCGGATCTTGATATTGAGCTAACTTCTGTATCGGATTCAACGAGCATTATGCCGGGCAAGCCTACAGGGATTTTTAGATATAAAACAAAGATAATTCAGGGAAATGACAAAGTAATGCAGCTCCCTGACTCTCATCTTGGGCCCGTAATTAAGATTAGAAAAGGTGAAAAAATACGCGTACGATATAAAAATGCATTAGCACAGGAAAGCATTATTCATTGGCATGGCTTACATGTTGCTCCTGAAATGGATGGACACCCCATGTATGCAGTAGCAAAAGGAGAGCAATATGTTTATGAATTTGAGGTGAACAACCGTCCCGGTACTTATTGGTTTCACCCGCATCCTGATAAAATAACCGGCCCACAGGTTTATTACGGCCTGGCAGGTATGTTCATTGTTGAAGATGATGAACAAAATCTGCCCAACGGGGAATATGATATCCCGCTTATAATTCAGGATCGAATATTTGACGACCGTAACCAATTAGTCTACCTGCAAGATAACCGTATGAGCCGGATGCAAGGGTTTCTGGGCAACCAAATATTAATAAACGGAAGTCCCGATAACACTATGAAGGTTTCAAAATCCACTTACCGTTTCCGTGTGTTGAATGGCTCTAACTCAAGAATTTATAAACTTGCCTGGAGCGATGGTGCAAATGTAATTGTTATCGGAACTGATGGAGGCCTATTGCCACAACCTGCCCGAAAACCTTATGTAATGCTTGCCCCTGGCGAACGGATTGAAATCTGGAAAGATTTTTCAGAAATGAATGTTGAAGAACAAGTTTACCTGAAAAGCCTTCCGTTCAATGATGGTACTGCCATGGGAATGGGAGGCGGAATGATGAGAGGAGGAATGATGTCCGGCTCAGGACCTTCAAACGGTACCGGCTTTGATATTTGCACATTTAGGGTTAATCCGGAAAGTGGTGAAAG